>CACXEC010000073.1 GCA_902766545.1 uncultured Erysipelotrichaceae bacterium
GCTTTACTTGGTAATTCATTAACTATAAGTGGAGTACAAAAAGATCATTTAGAATCTTTATTTAATAAATTAACTGATGCAGGATGTAATTTTGCAATTAATGAAGATGAGGTAACCATATCAAAAAGCGACAAGTTAAACCCTGTAAATGTTAAAACCTTAGTTTATCCAGGATTTCCAACAGATTTAGGACAACCAATGAGTACTTTTTTGACACAATGTGATGGTGATTCTATTTTTGAAGAGACAATATATGAAAATAGAATGAGACATATTAAATATTTAAATGAAATGGGAGCTAATATTGACCTTGATGGAAAAATTGCAGTTATTCATGGGAAAACAGAACTAGTCGGTCGTAATGTAGAAGCTACTGATCTTAGAGCTGGAGCGGCTATGCTTTTAGCTGGAATGATTGCTAAAGGACATACAGAAATAACAAATATTGAGCATATTTTAAGAGGATATGAAAATATTGTTGAAAAATTATCAGCTGTTGGTGCTGATGTTAAGATCATTGAAGAATAAATAACTAATTTTCTTGCATATTTTAAAAAGTATGATATAATACCTTTGTTAACGAATTTCTATGGTTACTTGTAACCATGGCTGAAGGAGGAATAGAGAATGGCAAAAAAAGGTTTACACCCTGAAAGAGTAGAGTGTGTGATAACTTGTGCATGTGGCAATAGTTTTACTACATTATCAAATAAAGAAAGTCATTTTGTAGAAACTTGCTCAAAATGTAGTCCGGCATATACTGGTAAGGATAATAAAGTTACAAGAAAAGGTAATGCTGATAAATTTAAGAAAAAATATAATCTTGACTAAAATTTAGTCATTTTTATTTATTTTGATTTATGGTAAAATATCAAAAGGGATGTGATATATATGAAAATTGCAATAGCAACTGATCATAATGGTGTTGATGTAAAAAAAGAAATTAAAGCGTATTTAAAAAATCAAGGAATAGAAGTAATTGATTTTAGTCAGCATAATAGTGCGGTTGATGATTATCCAATGTACGCTTTTGAAGTTGGAGAATATATTGCAGGTGGAAATGCCGATTTTGGAATTTTATTATGTGGAACTGGTATTGGAATGAGTATTGCTGCTAATAAAGTTAAAGGAATTAGATGTGCTCATGTATCTAATACAAGTGAGGCAATTTTAGCAAGAAATCATAATAACGCTAATATAATCGCATTAGGTATCAATAACAATAAAGTTAATGATATTTTAAAAATGATAGATTTATTTATTAATACTGATTTTAAAAAAGAAGAACGACATATTCGTAGAAATAATCAAATTTCAGAATATGAAAACAAAAGATAATGGTTAAGGTAGTTATTTATATTTTATCAATACTTGTTTCAATGTTTGCTATATCAGGAATTAACTTTAATAATTTTTTTAAAAAAAATCACTTGTGGGAAGCAAGAATTTTTATAGTTATTATCAGTTTTATTTTAGGATATTTACTGGCTGAGTTTATTCTAAATTTTTCCAGCATTAATATAATTAATTAGAGGTGATAATTATTAAAAAATTATTTTTAATAGTTTTGTTTTTATTTCCAATATCAATAAGTAGTTTTAAATATAAAACTACTTTTTTTAATAATAATCCAAGTAAGAAAACAATTTTGGTATATTTAAAGGATAGAGAAATATTTCTTGATTTAGAGGATTATGTTTTGGGAGTAGTTTCAGCGGAAATGCCAGCATTATTTGATAATGAAGCTTTAAAAGCTCAAGCTGTGGCTTCAAGAAGTTTTGCTTTAAGTAAGATAAAAAATAATATTATATATATTACTTCAACAATTAATGATCAAGTCTATTACGATAATCTTATATTATCTGAACGTTGGAAAGATAATTATGATATATATTATGATAAAATACATAAAGCCGTTAAAAATACCGAGGGTCAAGCGGTTTCTAGAAATGGGAAAATACTAAAAACATATTACTTTTCTATGAGTAATGGTCAAACGGAGTCTTCTGAAGAAGTATTTAAAGAAAATACTTTTGATAGCGTTGATTCTCCATATGAAAATAGTAGTCTAAAAAACTTTGAATATGCTTTAACAATTTCAAAAGGTGATCTTTTAAATAAACTTGGTTTAACGTCCTTTCTTATAAACGAAATTAATAGAAATGAAACAAATCATGTAAAAAATATAGAAATTTCTGGAAAAACATATACAGGTGTAGAATTTAGAAAATTATTAAATTTACGGTCAACGGATTTTACGATTACCAACGGTAATGAAGATACTTTGATTATTACTACCAAAGGTTATGGACATGGCGTAGGTATGAGTCAATATGGAGCAAATGAAATGGCAAAAAGAGGAAATAATTATCAAACTATTTTGAAGCATTATTATCAAAATATTGATATAGTTGAAATTTAATGTATATTTTTGGTAAATATAACCAAAATCTTATTAAGGAAGGTGTTATATGAAACCAAAATATAGATTAAAAAATTGGGTAGTGATTAGTGTTTATACATTAGCAATTTCAGCTATTGTAGTGAGTATGTTTTTGTTAAATAGGGTATTGAAAGAAAGTACATATTCGGATGAAACTTTATCATATGTTTATAAAGGATTACTTCATGATGTTATACCAGTTGTTAATTATCAAAATAATGAAATTATTAAACCTTTTGAAAGTGAAGAAGTTGATATATTAAAATCTTTTTATAATAAAGACGCTGATGCTTCTGTTCAAGAAAAATCATTAATTATGTATCAAAATACTTATATGCCAAATACCGGAGTATTGTATTCTTCATCACAAGAATTTGAAATCTTAGCGGTTTTAGATGGTACAGTTGCGGATGTAGTTGCAGATGAGATAATGGGCAATAATGTAACTATTAAACATTCAAATAATTTGACAACTGTTTATCAAAGTTTAAATGAAGTTAATGTTATTGTTGGAGATTTAATTAAACAAGGTGATGTAATAGGAACTAGTGGTATTAATAAAGTTGAATCTTCATCAGAAAATATGCTTTTATTTGAAGTAATTAATAATGGTGAATATCTTAATCCAGAAGAATTCTATAATACGAACATAAAAGAATTATCTTAATTATTGTAATAATTTAAAAATAGGATTAAAAATGTATGTTTTTGAATTTACTGATAATGAAATAAAAATATTTAACAAAAAGACAAAAAAACTAGTAATTGAAAAGATACCTAAAGACATTATTAAAAATAATAAAATATATGATTTTTTAAAATTAACTGATAAGCTAAATAAAATTGTTTATAATTATAAAATTATTAACACTTTTTTTCGAATTAAAATTATTATATTAATATTTGAAAGTATTACACCGACAGAAGAATATTTATTTAAAAGCTTGTTTGTCTCCTTTTCAAATGCCGATGTGCAATTAATAAATGTAAATGATATTTTCGATAATAGACATTTATTTATAAGTGGTGATAATTTATATTATAATAATAAAAAAACCGAGAGAATCTCTAAAGGTGAATATATATTAATAGGAAATTATGATAAGTATTCAAGTCTAAAGAAAAAAATTGAAAAAAACAATATTACTTTATTGGAGTATGAAAATAGTAATACAATTATATATGAAAAAGTATAGTTGTATTACTTTTCTTTTGGTATAATATTGGTAGAAAGAATGTGTAAGTATGAAAGTAATAGATGGTTGCACTGCTTGTGCAAATATGGCGTATAATTTAAGTGAGTTATCTTTCATATATCCGATAACTCCATCTAGTCCTATGGCTAGTCAAATTGACAATTTATGCTCTAAAGGAGAAAAAAATATTTTTGGCGATACAGTTGATGTGGTAGAGATGCAAAGTGAAGCTGGTGCAGCTGGAGCACTACATGGAGCTTTATCATCAGGGGTTTTAGGTAGCACTTTTACTTCAAGTCAAGGCCTTCTACTTATGATTCCTAATATGTATAAAATAGCTGGTGAACGCTTGCCTGGAGTAATACATGTGGCTGCAAGAAGTTTAGCTAGCCACGCGTTAAGTATTTTTGGTGATCATCAAGACATCTATGCTACTAGACAGACAGGTTTTTGTATGCTTGCATCAACTAATGTTCAAGATGCTTATTCTTTAGCTTTAGTTGCACATTTATCTGCTATTGAAGCAAGTTTACCATTTTTACATTTTTTTGATGGTTTTAGAACAAGTCACGAATATAATCAAATAAATGAAATTGATAAGTCTACAATAAAAAGGATAGTTAATTATAATAAAGTAGAAGAATTTAGGAAACGCGCTTTAAATTCTGATAAAGCAATTACTAAAGGAACAAATCAGAATGAAGATATTTATTTCCAATCTGTTGAAGCTCGAAATATGGATTATTTAAATGTTCCTGATGTTGTTAATAATTATATGGAAAAACTAAATAAAGAAATTGGGACTGACTACAAACCATTTAATTATTATGGACCTCAAGATGCTAAATATGTAATAGTAGCAATGGGTTCTGTTTGTGATACTATTAAACAAATTGTATATCTTAAGGAAAACACTCAATTTGGATTAATTGAAGTACATTTATATAGACCGTTTAGTAAAAAATATTTATTAAATGTTTTACCAAAAACTGTTGAAAAAATTGCTGTACTAGATCGTACAAAAGAACAGGGCAGTATTGGCGAACCATTATACTTGGACATACTAGCTGCTTTAAATTCAAGTAATATCCAAATATTTGGTGGAAGATACGGACTTTCAAGTAAAAATACTACTCCATCTGATATATATGATGTTTATATGATGCTTATGGAAGAACCAAAAAATAACTTTACCGTAGGAATAAATGATGATGTTACAAATACATCTTTAATAAAACATAACTTTATTTTAAATAATAAGTATCGTGAATTTAAAATCTATGGTTTTGGTTCAGATGGAATGATTAGTGCTAGTAAGAATATATTAAAGATATTGGGTAATAATAATTTTGTTCAAGGATATTTTGAATATGATTCGAAAAAGAGTGGTGGCGTTACAATATCTCATTTAAGGATATCTAACGAACTCATAGAAGCACCTTATTACGTAACTAATCCGGAATTAATTACAGTTTCAAAAGATGAGTATTTTTATAAATTTAATATTTTAGATTCAATTAAAAGTAATGGAATATTATTAGTAAATACTGTAAAAAGTGAAACTGATTTTAATAAGTTCTTACCAGATAAAGTAAAAAAAGATCTTAAGAAGAGAGCAGTTAGTGTTTATCTCATTAATGCAGAAGAATTAGCAGCCAAAAATAATATTAATGGAAAAATTAGTTTAATATTAGAGTCAGCAATTCTTTACTTGTTAAAAATTGATGGCTTTACCGAAATGCTAAAAAAAGATGTAAGAGAAAGATTTGAAACTAAGGGTGCAGATATTGTTAATGCTAATATTAATTGTATTGATGATTTCAAAGCATATTTAAAAAAGATTTCTATTGATGAATTGGCTGGTGTAGAATTGTCAAGTCCTAGTAGTTTTAATGAAATTATTGGTGCTAGATTAGGAAATGATTTAAAGGTAAGTGATTTAGTTAAATATAGAGATGGTATTTTTCCTGGAGAATGGAGTAAACTAGAAAAAAGAAAAATGAGTACATTAGTACCAAAATGGGACAAAACCAATTGTATTGAATGTGGTTTTTGTGCACTATATTGTCCTCATGCGGTTGTACGTCCTTTTGTTGTTTCTAATGATGATAAATATGCTGAAATTGGAAAAGATTCTTACGATAAACAAACCAAGTATATAATTTCAGTTAGCGAAGCTGACTGTACTGGCTGTGGACTATGTGTTAAAAACTGTCCTAAAAATTGTTTTAAATTTGGTGAATTTAATTCTAAAAATCAAAAAATAGCGGATGATTTATTCAATAATTATCATAATGATATTGATGAAGTTAAAACAATAAAAGATTTAGAATTAAAAGAACCTTTATTTGAATTTAGCGGAGCATGCGCTGGTTGTGGAGAAACGCCATATATTAAACTTCTTACACAAGTAGTTGGCAAAAAGTTAGTTATATCCAATGCAACAGGATGCTCTAGTATATATGGTGCATCAATACCAAGCACACCATACAAAATTTCTTGGGGAAATAGTTTGTTTGAAGATAATGCTGAGTATGCTTTTGGAATGCTAAATACATTTGATAAGCTAAGAAGCAGGGCACTTCACGAATTAAATTCTAATATTAAAGATAATTCATTATTAAAACAAGTCAACGAAAATTTTGATAATTATAAAGTTTTAAGTGAGTTAAAAAGTCAGCTAGAAAGCTATGTTTCAGAAGATTTAAAAGATTACATAGTACCCAAAAGTGTTTGGGCTATTGGTGGAGATGGCTGGGCATATGATATTGGCTTTGGTGGAATCGATCATGTTTTATCTAGTAATAAAAATATAAAAATTTTAGTATTAGATACAGAAGTTTATTCAAATACTGGTGGCCAATCAAGTAAGTCTACAAGAACCGGAGCTGTAGCTGAATTTGCTAATAATGGTAAACAAACTGCTAAAAAAGACTTGTTTAAAATAGCAATGAATTATCCAAATATTTATGTTGCTCAAATATCATTAGGAGCTAATATGATGCAAGCACTAAATGTATTTAAGGAAGCAGAAGAACACTACGGTCCAGCAATAGTAATTGCTTATTCACCATGTATTGAACATGGAATAAAGGGTGGAATGTCTAATTCAATACTTGCAGAAAAATTAGCCGTTGAATCTGGATATATATTACTTATGAGATATAAAGATAATAACTTATATATTGATTCAAAAGAACCTGATTTTGATAAATATGAAGACTTTTTATTAAATGAAACTAGATATAGTGCTTTAAAGATAAAAAATAAAAAAGCAGCAGAAGATTTATTAAATGAAAATAAATCTAATGCTGTTAAAAGATATAATTATTATAAAAATTTAATTAGCAAATAAAAATAGAGGCCATCCCCCTGGGTTGGCCTCAAAGAATAAAAAGGGGTTGGCTAGTGTGATACTAGCACCAATTCGCCTTTAAGTGAATTGGTGATTTATATACTAATTGA
>CACXEC010000074.1 GCA_902766545.1 uncultured Erysipelotrichaceae bacterium
GGGAGCAGAAAAAGAATTATTAAAACTAATAAACAAAGATAAAGTAGATATGATAGCAATTGGAAATGGAACAGCATCACGTGAATCTGAACAATTTGTATCAGAAATGATAAAAAAATGTGATAGAGATGTAGTTTACGCAATTGTAAGCGAAGCAGGAGCATCAGTATACTCTGCATCAAAGCTTGCAACAGAGGAATATCCTGATATAAATGTTTCAATAAGAGGAGCAATATCAATTGCAAGAAGACTTCAAGATCCTTTAGCAGAACTTGTGAAAATAGATCCAAAAGCAATAGGAGTAGGTCAATATCAACATGATGTAAATCAGAAACAGCTATCAGAAAGCTTGACAGGAGTTGTAGAAGATAGCGTAAATAAAGTAGGAGTAGATGTTAACACTGCTACACCTTCACTACTTTCATATGTTGCGGGAATCAATTCTAGCATAGCCAAAAATATAGTAAAATATCGTGATGAAAACGGTAAAATAAAAAATAGAAAAGAACTTTTAAAAGTTCCAAAGCTAGGAAAAGTAGCATATGAACAATGCGCAGGATTTTTAAGAATAACAGACGGAGATAATCCAATAGACAACACGTCGGTTCACCCTGAAAGCTACGAAGCAACAGAAAAATTACTAGAAAGCATTGGATTTAAAGTAAAAGATTTAAAGGAAAAGGAAAGACTTTTAGAACTTAAAGAAAAACTAAAATCTGTAGATATTAAAAATAAGTCAAAAGAATTAGAAATTGGAGAAATGACGCTTACAGATATAATAGAAGAGCTTTCAAAACCAGGAAGAGACCCAAGGGACGAAATGCCAAAACCAATTTTTAGAAATGATGTTTTAAAATTCGAAGACCTAAAAGAAGGAATGATTTTAACAGGAACTGTAAGAAATGTAATAGATTTTGGAGCTTTTGTGGACATTGGAGTAAAATATGATGGATTAGTTCACATTTCTGAAATGAGTGAAAAATACATTAAAAATCCATCAGATATAGTTTCAGTAGGGGATAATATTAAAGTTAAAGTTATATCCCTTGATGTAAATAGACACAAAGTTGCGCTTAGTATGAAAATATAAAAAATATAGTTTATTAAAAAAATTGTTTCAAATTAAAGAATTAGATATTCAATTATTTTAAAACTATTATCTAATAAAAATCAAGAAATTTTTTTATTATTAAAAGAATTTCTTGATTTTTATTCATATGTAATTACTAGTTATTAGAAGTTATAACTTCAGGTGATGAGTCATCTTTACCAGCTAATTGCTCGTAGAAGCAAACAATAGCCACTTGCATATATGGAATTAGAAAGAACATACCTATACCCAAAGTAAAAGCAGCAATTATAGCCCAGCCAATGAAAGATAATTCTAGAATAAATAAATTTACTCTATTGCCATTCATTAATCTAGCACTTTCCTCAACACATTCTTTTGTAGACATTTCATTATTATCGTAGGCTATAAAGGTTGAAAGAGAATATAGCATAGATCTGCAAGCAACATAAATGAGAACAGCAATATATATAATTATACCAAATATTCCTTCAACTGGAATTGATTTAATTGAATTTATAGCTAAAGTTCCATTAGCAGAAATGCCAATTGATGAAAACATGAATACAGCTGCCATAATTATTAAAATTACAGGAACTATCATTTTTATAAAAGTATTTCCAATTAATCCCCATGCTCTACCAAATCTACTGAATCCTTCCCTGAAGAAGTCAAAGGCACTAACTTCTTCACCTCTTTTTAATTTAATAAATGAAATTATAAGGCCAAAGCTAATAGGAACATTTATTATTAAAACAATAATATTTAGAATAGCTCTTATAGAACTATTTTCGTCAGTTTTTCCAACTATAGAATTAACTATAACTGAAAACAATGCATTAACAAGTACGATTAGTGCACCTTTTCCCCATTTACCTGTTAAGGCTTCTCTGGCTTTTTTTCTTGTATCAGTTGCTGTCATCATAAAATTTCCCCC
>CACXEC010000075.1 GCA_902766545.1 uncultured Erysipelotrichaceae bacterium
TGGTGTTGGAGCATCAGTAGTTAACGCCTTATCTAAATGGTTAATTGTAACTGTTTATAAAGATGGAAAAATATATGAAGCAAAATTCGAAAATGGTGGAAAAACTGCTCAAAAATTAACGATTATTGGAGAATGTGAAAAGAATCGAACTGGAACTACTGTAACATTTAAACCAGATGGAGATATTTTTGATACAGAAATATATGATTATGAAACATTAAAAGTAAGAGTAAGAGAACTTGCATTTTTAAATAAAGGATTGAAGTTAACTCTAAGAGATGACCGAAATGAAGAAGATACCACTGGTGATCATTTCCTTTATGAGGGTGGAATTAGCGAATATGTAAAATTTATAAATCAAGGAAAAACACCCGTACATGAAGACGTAATTCATTTAGAAGGTGAAGAAGACGGAGTATTCTTTGAAGTTGCAATGCAATATAATACAGGTTACAATGATAATATTTATTCATTTGTAAATAATATAAATACTCATGATGGTGGAACACACGAAGAAGGTGTAAGAAGAGCTTTAACAAGAGTTATTAATAATTATGCTAGAAATAATAAAATATTAAAAGAAAAAGATGAATCATTAACAGGTGATGATGTAAAAGAGGGACTTACAATGATTATTTCTTGTAAGCACCCAAATCCACAATTTGAAGGCCAAACTAAAGGAAGACTTGGTAACTCAGAAGTTAGAAAATTAGCAGATAATGTATTTTCACAAGGTTTTGAAAGATTTTTAATGGAAAATCCAAGCGAAGCTAAAATAATAGTTGAAAAAGGAATTCAAGCTTGTCGAGCTAGAAATGCTGCAAAAAGAGCTAGAGAAGCTTCACGAAATCATGAGTTAACAATCAGTAATTTTTATGGAAAACTATCTGATTGTAAAAGTAAAGACCCAAGTGTTTCTGAAATATTTATAGTCGAGGGAGATTCAGCTGCTGGTTCTGCAAAAGAAGGTAGAGATTCTGTAACTCAAGCAATAATGCCATTAAAAGGAAAAATATTAAAAAAAAAAAAAGCAAGATTAGATAAGGCTTTAGCTAATGACGAAATAAAATCAATTATTACTGCTTTTGGCACTGGAATAGGGGCTGAATTTGATTTATCAAAATTAAGATATGATAAAATAGTTATAATGACTGATGCAGATGTAGATGGAGCTCACAT
Organism: uncultured Erysipelotrichaceae bacterium; assembly: GCA_902766545.1. GTDB lineage: Bacteria > Bacillota_I > Bacilli_A > RF39 > UBA660 > CAG-533. Next base: position 1,180 of record CACXEC010000075.1, read on the forward strand.
TAGAGTACTATTATTAACTTTATTTTATAGATATTTTAGGCCAATTGTTGAAGAAGGACAGGTATATGCTGCTCAACCACCACTATTTAGAATTAGATATGGAAAAACAAGGAAATATGTTTTAGATGAAAAAGAGAGAGATTCATATTTAAGTACTTTGAAAGAAAGTGACCGTTCTCGTGCTGAAATTACACGTATGAAAGGTTTAGGAGAGATGGATGCAGATCAATTAAACGAAACAACAATGGATATTAAAACAAGAGTACTTAGAAAAATAACAGTAGAGGATGCTATTGCTGCAGATGCTGCTTTCTCTAAATTAATGGGTGAGGAAGTAGAACCAAGAAGACAATTTATTGAAGAAAATGCGCGTTATGCTGATGTAGATATTTAGTAATGGAGGAAGGTTGATCAAAATGAATGATGAAGAATTAGAAAATATTGAAGGCTTGGAAGAATCCAAAGAAAATGTTGAAAACGAAGAAGAAATACACACTGATTATAGTGGGGAATTCCATGAAAGAGATAGTTTTACACACAATAATATTGTAGATGAAGTAAAAAAATCATTTATTGACTATTCAGCAAGTGTAATTATGGCTCGTGCCATTCCTGATTTAAGGGATGGTTTAAAGCCAGTTCATAGACGAATTTTGTGGTCAATGTACGAAAATGGATATACACCAGATAAACCTCATAAAAAATGTGCTACTACGGTAGGTAATGTTATTGGTTCATACCATCCCCATGGTGATACATCTATATATGATGCAATGGTTCGTTTAGCCCAAAATTGGGTTGAAAGATACACTCTAGTAGATGGTCATGGTAACTTTGGAAACATTGATGGAGATGGAGCAGCTGCATATCGTTATACTGAATCTAGATTGTCTAAAATATCATTGGAATTATTAAAAGATATTAATAAAGATACTGTAGACATGCAACTAAATTTTGACGAAACAAAGAAAGAACCTTTAGTTTTACCATCAAAATTTCCTAATATTTTAGTTAATGGAACAATGGGAATCGCAGTTGGTATGGCTACAAATATCCCACCACATAACTTAGGAGAAGTAATAAATGGTTGTATTGCATATATTGATAATCCAAATATAGACACTGAAGGATTGATGCAAATAATCAAAGGCCCAGACTTTCCAACTGGTGGAATCATCTTAGGAAATAGTGGGATTAGAAAAGCGTATGAAACAGGTAGAGGTACCATAACAATTCGTAGTAAGGCAGAAATTGAAGAACATCCAAATCATAGTAATATAATTATTACTGAAGTTCCATATGGAGTTAATACGCATGATTTAACTGTAAGAGTTGCAGAACTTGTTCATAATAAGATTATAGAAGGAATATCAGATTATCATACAGATTTAAAAAATGGTGTAAAAATAACTATTACATTAAAAAGAGATGCGAATCCTCAAGTAATTTTAAACAAATTATATAAATTAACTAATTTTCAAATTACTTATGGTATTATTTTCTTAATGATAGATGATAAAACGCCAAGAATACTGGGATTAAAAGATATTATTTCAAAATATATTGATCATCAAAGATCAGTTATAGTTAGAAGAACAAAATTTGATTTAAATAAAGCAGAAACAAGAGTACATATTTTAGAAGGATTAAAAATTGCATTAGATCACATTGATGAAGTAATAAAACTTATAAGAGGTTCAAAAACCGATGAAGAAGCTAAAAGCGGATTAATAAAACAATTTGGTTTATCTGAAGCCCAGGCTGACGCAATTTTAGAGATGAGATTAAGAAGATTAACTGGCTTAGAACGAGATAAAATTGAAAAAGAGCTTGAAGACTTATTAAAATTAATAGAAGAGTTAAAATCAATATTATCAAGTGACGAAAAAGTACTAGATATTATAAAACAAGAATTAATTGAAATAAGGGATAAATACGCAGATGATCGTAGAACTCATATAGATATGACTGCAATAGATTATATTGAAGATGAATCACTAATTCCAAATGATAATGTTATAGTATCATTAACACACAACGGATATATTAAAAGAGCAACTGTAGATAATTATCGTACACAGAACCGTGGTGGAGTTGGAATTAAAGGTATGACAACCAATGAAGAAGACTATGTAGAATATTTATTAAATTTAAAATCTCACGACCATTTAATGATATTTACTAATAAAGGTAAAGTCTATAGATTAAAAGGATATGAAGTACCAGAATATGGAAGAACGTCAAAGGGATTACCAATAATAAATCTTCTTCCAATAGAAAAAGATGAAAAAGTTTCAACAATTATGTCAATTTCAAAAACTGATGATTGCAAATATTTATTATTTGCAACCCAAAAAGGATTAGTAAAACGAACAGATGTTCGTGAATTTGAAAATATTAGAAAAACAGGAAAACTTTGCATTAACTTAAAAGATACTGACGAACTTGTTGATGTTAAAAAAACTGACGGCGAATGCGATGTACTATTAGCATCCAGTCTTGGTAAAGTAGCCCTATTTAGCGAATCAGAAATCAGAATAATGGGTAGAACTGCTAGTGGAGTTCGTGGAATAAATTTAGATAATGGAAATTGTGTAAGTTTAGAAACTAGTAAAGAAAATGATAACTTAATAATTGTAACAGAAAAAGGTTATGGTAAAAAAACTACTATATCTGAGTTTAGAAAAACAAAGCGAGGCAGTAAAGGAATAAAAGCCTTAAACATTACAGATAAAAATGGAAAAATTGTTGCTATTAAACGAGTTGTGGAAAAATCTGATTTGATGATTATTACAAATTCTGGAATATTAATAAGGATACCACTAGATCAAATATCTCAATTAGGAAGGGTAACTCAAGGAACTCGATTAATAAACTTAAAGGACAATCAGCTTGTTTCATCAATTAGTTTGGTTGTTAAAGATGATGATGTTTCACGTGAAACATTGAACGAAGAAGAGTAATTATTTACTCTTTTTTATATGTTTCACGTGAAACATATAAAAAAATTATTTCCCGGGAAATAAAAATATTAACATTAATGTTTCACGTGAAACATTAAAAATATTTATAATAATTTTTATCATGTATTTTTTAATAATATATGATTATTCTCTAAATAATTATAGAAATATTAATAAATATATATTTTAAATATTAAAATTAAATAAAAATATTATTTTTAGTAATTTATAAGAACTATGTTTCACGTGAAACATAGTTTTATGCACAAAAATTATAAAATATTAATTATTAACAATGTTTCACGTGAAACATTGTTAGATTTTAATCATATTAAAATTATTATAATTAATTATGTTATTAATAAAATTACTATTTGAAATAAAATATTTTATATTATAATGTTTCACGTGAAACATATTGATTATATAATAAAAAATATGATATTATCTATTTGTGCAATATATATGTAATAAACTGGTCAGGTTCGGAAGAAAGCAGCCACATTTGCCTCTATATATGTGCACTTTTTTTAAGGAGTAAAATGGATAATAAAATATTTAGATTGTTGATAAAATTAACTAAAAAGGCAATGAAAAAAAAAGAAGCGCCTATTGCTGCAGTGATCGTACTAAATAAAAAAATAATCGCTAAAGCATATAATAAAAGAAACTCTAGTAATATTACAATGGATCACGCAGAAATAAAGGCTATTCAAGCTGCAAATAAAAAAATAAAAAGTTGGAGATTAAACAAATGTACGCTATATGTGACCCTAGAACCTTGTGAAATGTGTAAAAGTGTAATTAAGGAAAGTAGAATAGAAAAAGTAATTTACTTATTAAGTCGTGATATTCGAAAAAAGCAATATAATAAAACAGTATTTGAACCAGCAATTATCAATTCTGAAAATTATCAAATTTTAGAAAATTATAAAAAACAGTTAAGTGAATTTTGGGAAAATAAAAGATAGTTAACATAATATTTAATTATCTTTTATTTTAAGTTATATTTGTTTAAAAATATTTTTAATATGATATAATTAATTAGGAGGATTTTATGGCATACAAAGTATTATATCGTAAATATAGACCTCAAGATTTTAATAATTTATATGGTCAAGAAAATATAAAAAAAATATTAATAGATTCTATAATTAATGATAAAATTTCACATGCATATTTATTTTCTGGGCCAAGAGGAACCGGAAAAACTAGTACTGCTAAATTATTTGCTAAAGCAATAAATTGTGAAAAATCCGAAAATGGAATCCCTTGCAATAATTGTGAGGCATGCCTTAATTACGAAAATTCACCGGATATTATTGAAATAGATGCAGCGTCAAACAATGGCGTGGATGAAATACGAGATTTAAGAGAAAATGCTAATGTCTTGCCAACATACAGTAAATATAAAATCTATATAATAGATGAAGTACACATGCTTTCCCAAAGCGCATGGAATGCTTTTTTAAAAATATTAGAAGAACCACCAAAACATATAATATTTATACTTGCTACAACAGAAATTCAAAAAATACCAATTACTATAATGTCCCGTTGTCAAAGATTTTCATTTCAAAAAATTTCAGATGAAATCATAAAAGAAAATATACTAAGAATATCAAAAATTGAAAAAATTAAAATTACTGAAGAAGCAGCAAATTTGATAGCTATTTTAGCTGATGGTGGAATGAGAGATGCCCTTAGTATACTTGATCAATTATCAAAGGAAAACACAGAAATAACTAAAAAAACTATTGAAGAAACATTTGGAATATTGACTGAAAACGAAATAGAAGATATTTTTAATAATATAGAAACAGGAAACATTGAAAAAATAAATAGTATATTTAATGAATATTTTAAAAAGGGGCTTGACATTAATTTATTAATATCAAAAATAATAAATTATTTATATAACATGGAAATAGCTATACTTCAGGGTAATTCCTATTTTTTAACAATAAGCGAAATTAAATCTTTATCAAATGACTTAATTAACTGTTATAATAAATCAGATGCATTAAATTTAATAAAAATAAATTTAGTAAGTTATATTAAACATATTCATGATGATAATAAAAATGTTACTAAAAAAGAAAAAGTTTTAGAAACTAATATTGACGAAGAACAAGAAAAATCCTCAAAAGTCGTTAATTATGATGAACTTAAAAAAATCAGATTAAATAATTCGTTTGTTGATGCTAATAAAGAAGAAAAAAATAAATTCAAAAAATTATGGCAAAGCTTTGAATTAAAAGAAAAAAGTCAAAAAAATTCAGTCATACTATCACTTATTGAAGATATTAATATTGAGGTTGTTTCTAAAACAAATATTCTTTTTTCGCACAAGTCTGCTTCAACTACA
>CACXEC010000076.1 GCA_902766545.1 uncultured Erysipelotrichaceae bacterium
CGAAATTTTTAAATATAAGTCGCTAGAAGAGCTCCTTAATTGCTTTAGAAAGCTTAACCATTTATTAAGTAAACTAAGTTATAATAATGCTAAGGAATTACTTAATACTTCTAATTTATTACGAGATGCTTTTAACTCATTAATAGAATTTAGCAAGGATGAAAATGCTCATAATATTATTGGTATTGAATATTTTGGTAATCGTAGTTTTTCTTTACTACTTGATTCATTTTTAGAACGTATTGATTTGGATATTGAGGATTTTTTAGATGGAAAATTGAAACCTAAAAAAAGAGTTTTAACAAGCAATGAAACTATTCAATTAATTGATAGAGTAAGAATGAATGATCAAGAAGCCATAACAATTTTAGTAGAAAAAAATGTTGGTTTGGTTAAAACTTTAGCTAGCTATTATGTAAGATTTGCTAAAAAAATGGATTATGATGATTTGTATCAAGAAGGAATGCTTGGACTTCTTAGGGCCATTGATGATTTTGAATATGAAAGAGGTTATAAGTTTTCGACTTATGCTACATACTGGATAAGATCAAAAATATCTAGATCAATGAATGAATTTGATCGTACAGTTAAAATGCCAATTAACAAACTTGAAAAGATAAGAAAAATGAATGAAGCCCAATCAGCTCTTTCAATTATTTTAAACCGTGAACCAGAACCTGAAGAAATTGCGGAAAGAATGGGACTTGCTGTAGAAGAAATTAGAGATTTAATAACTTATTCTGACGATGCAGTTAGTTTAGATAGTAAAGTCGGTGATGATAAAGAAAGCGAACTTATGGACTTTGTATCAAGTGATGAAATCCCTCTTGAGAGTACAGTTATTCAACGTGAGTATAGTGAAAAATTATGGAAAGTTATTGAGTCAGTGTTGGATAAGAGGGAATATGATGTTATTTCTAAAAGAATGGGACATTTTGATGGCAACATTTATTCACTTGAAGAAATAGCCTCCCAATATCATGTAACTAAAGCTAGAATAGGTCAAATAGAAAATAAAGCTATAAGTAAATTACGTAAACCTAGTGTTAGAAAATTAATTGAAGAGTTTGATCATAGCACTGGTATTCAAAATAGATTTAATAATACGAAAAAAGATGCAGTTGAAGATTCAATAGTAAAACTTTTCGGTGGAAGAAATATTGATTTAATTAGAGGTGTAATAGAATCATTTTTATCAGAAGAAGAAAAATCTATTATTTATTTAAGATATGGAAAAGATTTGTGCTCCGTAAATCAAATTGATAAAAATGAAAGTGAGCTACTTAGTAAAGTGATTATTCCTAAACTTTATGATGCACTTAAAAGTATTAATAAGTTTAAACTTTCAAGCGTACTAAATAATCTGTTTCCTGATTATAATGTTCTTGAAATAAGACTTGCTATCATGGAATTAAAGAAAGAATTTAAAGAGTATATGTTTAGCATGTTTGGAATAGATTTGATGAAAGAAAACGATTTTAATCATGAACAGATTAAATATTTTAACACAAATATCTATCATTTAATAAAAGAAAATTTGGAAAAAAATAGGGGATTAAAAGTACTTTTATCAGATATTTTCCCCGATATAGATAGTAGTTTGTTAAAAAGATTAATATCATTACTACCTATTACTAATCAAAGAATAATGTATAATAGATTTGGTAAGTACTTAGATGAATTAAATGTTATAAAACCTGAAGAAAAAAGAAGATTATATACAATAATTATACCTGAAATGAATGCGATGATTCATGATGAATACTTATTTATGGATAATTATTGTTTATTTAGCCATTTTACTGGTTTTGATAAGGATGAAGTAATAGAAACTATTGATCTTTTAGCTGTTCATGATCAAAAGCTTATATATCGAAGATTCGGAAAAGATCTTATGGAAGTAAAACCAATAAATATAGATGATTATGATAGATTATATAATCATTTAATTCCTAATTTAATTAAAATTTTGAGAAAAGAAATAACGCTTGGTGCTTCTCCTGGAAAAACACATAAAGAATTATTTGATTTTTTCCCTGATTATAGTAAAGAGGATGTAATTAATGTTATAAGTGGTCTTCCTAACTTTTATAAAGAACTAATTTATAAAAGATATGGTGAAAATCTAGATGGATTTAATAGTGTTTCAAATAGAGAATTATCTATTATTACAGGGACTGTATTTAGAAGAATAGAAACTATACTTAGGAAAGATGCTGTAATTCATTCGGAAAAAACATTTATAGAAATATTCAAAGAATACTCGGTTGAAGAGATAACTGATGCGATAGATATTTTATCTAATGGTGAGAAAATATTACTTATAAAAAAGTATGGAGAAGATTTAGATGATGTCTTGGTTATGTTAGTTAAAGAGGAAGAAAATATGATTCCAAAAGTACTGGATAAAGTAAATAGATATTTAAAAGGAAAGACTGTAAATGGTAAAAGAAACAATTCTCTTTCTGCTCAATTAGGTATTTCTAAAGCTGAATTATTTGAAAGATTAAAGTATTTATCAGAAGATGAAAAAGATGAAGTTTATGTATATTGTGGTTATGATTTAAATAATCCTCAAAAGCCTAAATTACCAGTTAGTAGGATTAAATATATTGAAGAGCATATAATTATGAAATTAAAGAAAGATTTACCATCAATTATAGAGTATGAAAAAGCTAAAAGAATAGCTAAAAAGGTATTAGATAATAAATTACTTAGCTTTGAAATAGATTTAAATGCTTTAATTTATTTAATACTTAGACATAGTATTGGATTTTCAAAAACATTTCCACTAAGAAATATTGTAGGTTATGTTGGATTAACTCTTGTGGAAGGTGCAGAATTAGAAAAAAGATATTATCAAGTTTATACAGTAGAATTTGAAAATCTTATGAATAAACTTGAATTTGATGAATA
>CACXEC010000077.1 GCA_902766545.1 uncultured Erysipelotrichaceae bacterium
ATATTATTCCTCAAGAAGAGAAAGTAGTAAAAGAATTATTTAGTCTATATGCAATTAATAATTATTCAATAACAAAAATAGTAAAAATATTTAATAATAATGAAATAAAAACTCGCCAAAATAAAAAATGGTGTACCTCGACACTATCAAGGATGCTTAAAAATCCTAAATATAAAGGATATTACTGTGCAAAAAAAGCAGAAATAGTCGATTATATGACAAAAAAAGTTAAAATCATTCCTAAAGATGAATGGATATTATATGAAGATAAAATAAAAATACCACCCATTATTGACGAAAACTTATGGGAAAGAGCAAATAACCGCTTAAATGCAAGCTATAAATTTGGTGATTATCAAAACAATAAAATATTGTATCAAAATAGATATCCCTTATCTGCCAAAATATATTGTGCAATTCATAATGAGGTGTTTCATCGGAGAAAGCAATGCAAAAGTTGCAATGATATTACTTGGCTTTGTGCTAAATACTTACGAGAAGGAAAAAAAGCATGTGATTCTCCCAATATAAGAGAAAGTGAAATATATACTATCTTTGATGATATTCTAAAGGTACTAGAGATTAAAATGACTAATGTATCAAATATTTTATTAGAACTTTACAAAAGTAATAAAAAGAATGATGATATAAATAATAAGATATCAGAATTAATGATACAAAGAGATAAAATTATAATAAAAAAAGATAAACTACTAGAACTTAACATAGAAGGAAATTTATCTAATAGTGAATTCAATACTAGAAATAATGAATGTAATAGGAAATTATCGATTATTGATGAAAATATAGTTCTTTTAGAGCAAAGCAATCAAAACTTTGATGAAAACCAAAAGAAAAATAAGAAACTTGAAAAGATAATTCATAAAAAAATCAAAGATTCAAAATCTAAAAATAAATTAATTGAATTATTATTAGATAGAATTATTGTTTCAAAGATAAATGACAATAAAGAAAACGTGGAATTAAAGATATATTTAAATTTTTCAAAGAGTTTTCTTGAAAAAGAGGCGCCAAATTTAATTACCACTAAAAAAGATTATGAGTTTAAAAGAGGATATAACACTACTGGAACGAGACGATATACTATAAAGTATTCAGTAAGCTTAGTTGTATTTTAATAAGGCTAGAGAATAATCATTGTTGCACTATGCTCAAATAGATTGACAAAGTCACCGGCACCAGAAATAAAACTACTTGTTAAATTAGCAAAATCTACTGTATCATTAACATTAACATTTGTAATTTTTTCGTTTTTCAAAGCATTATAAAAATTAATTATTGGCATGCCACCAGATCTACCAGCTAAAACTTCTTTTTCTTTTAGATTATTTAAAGTGAAATTATCAATTTTTTTCCTTGATACAATAAATTGCCCGTCTCTTTTAGTAAGACCAGCAAATGATTGAACAAAGTCTTTTTGACCTTCTTTATAAACGTATATTGTTGCTTCGGGACCACAAAATCCTATTTGTACATCATCTGATAAAACAGCAGCCACTACATTATTTGCACCACTTGTCAAAATAAGATCAATATCAATTCCTTCTTCTTTGAAAAATCCTTTTTCTATAGCAACATAAAATGGTGTATAAAAAGCACTATGCGTAACTTCAGCAACTTTTATTGTATTTAAATTAGAACCTTTTTTACTTTTATTTTTGATAAAAAACATACTTATAAATATCAAAATAAGAATTGTAACAAACAAAATAATTAAATATTTTTTTTTCAAAATAATTCCTCCTCTAATAGATAGTGTATTCAATTAAAATAAATTGGGCATAATATAATTGACATAGTACTTAATATTTTTTATTAAAAATAATTGACAGAATTTTTTAAATATTATAAAATTTTTATAGAAAGTAGAGGAGAATAAAATGAAAATGAAAAATAAGACACAAAACATTTTAATTATTGCATTATCACTAGTTGTTATTGCAATGTCAATTGGTTTCGCAACCATAGAAAGGAATTTACAAGTAAGTGGTACTGTTAATTTAACAGGTAATCAATTTATCGTTCGCTTCCAAGATAATTCTTATCAAGAATCAACTGGAAGTGTAGCAGCTTCAGCTCATACATTATCTGGAACAAGTGGAACATATACAGTAACTTTAGATAAACCTGGTGATTTTTATGAATTTACAGGTGTTATTGAAAATGCTGGAGATTTTGATGCTGCATTAAAATCTGTTACGCTATCAAATAGTTTAACAACTGAACAACAAAAATATGTTACATATACAGTAACTTATGGTTCAAACACATACACAGCTACAACTACAGATATTCAAAATATAACTTTAGCTAAAAAATCAGGACAAAATCCAACAACAGAAAACTTTACTGTTCGTGTAGTATATAATACACCATCAAATGAATCTGATTTACTTACTGAAGATATTTCAAATATTACATTAGGCGTAGTATTCCATTTTGAACAAGTGTAGAAAATAGAATAAAATAATGAAAAAGAACAATAAGTTATTAAGTATATATGAAGTAGTTATATTCCTATTCATATTATTCTATAGATTTATTGTTATTAATAAATTTATCTCATACGCTAACTATATTAATATTGCCTTTTGGTTGTTAATATCTATATCTTTAATTATAATTAGAGGATTTCCAAAGGATAAACACTATTTTAAAAAAACGTCACTTAAAATAGTGTTTATCGTATTGTTAATATACTTTATTGTTACGGGGATTTTAGGACTATTTACCGGCTTTTTTAGAACGGTATATTCACATACTTTTATATCTATTATAAAAAATGTTACGCCAATTGTAATATATATAATAGTTATTGAAGTGGCAAGATATCTTCTTATAAGGAGAGGCCCAAATAAATTGCATACTGCGATATTGTGCATATTATTTATTATGCACAATATAAATACTGCTGTAACAAGCATAGATTTTAGTAGTCAAGAAAGTATGTTTCTAATACTATCTTTAATTATAATGCCAATTATTAGTCGTGAGTTATTATTTGTCTATATGACAAAAAATATTAGTCTTGCTCCAAGTCTTTTGTACCATATTTTAATGGATACATATACAATGGTAATACCAGTACTTCCGGATTTAGGAAACTATATTTCATCAGTATGTTTAGTGTTTATTCCATATGTTATTTATATTCAAATAAAGAGAGGATTAAAACTAAAAGAAGACTATGCAGGATACGCCAAAAAGACAATTTTAAAAGTAAGTAGTGCAGTTTTATTGATATTCTTTATTATACTAATAATATTAGTTTCCGGTGTATTTAAATACAAGATGGTTGCGATTGCATCCGATTCAATGAATCCAGTTTATTATCGTGGGGATGCAGTTGTATATCAAAAAATTAAACCGGATGACGTTCAAGAGGGTGAAATACTTGCCTTTCAGGTTAACAATCAGTTGGTAACACACAGAGTTGTAAAAATTATTTATAAAGATAATAAGCGACAATTTATTACCAAGGGAGATAATAATGAAGAAATCGATAGATTTGAAGTAGGAGATAAAAACGTTGTAGGGGTTGTAAAATATGTCGTTAAATATATAGCATTTCCAACTATATGGTTTAGCGAATCTACGGAAGAAGTGAACTAATGAAAGAAAAAAACTTAATAGTAAAATTTTTATTATGGATAGTAGGCATAGTAATACTTTACGTATTAAGTTTTTTTGCATTAAAAAAAGGATTAAATAACTTTACTCAAGAATACATTTTTTATAAACAGGACAGTGCAATTGATTATAAAGTTTATTTAAAAGAAAATAACTTCTTCGATACGCCATATTTAGGAAAAGATAAAATATATATTACAACATTAATAGATCATATTGATGTTGACTACAATTATAAAATAAATTTTGATAAACCTATGTCAGGATTTTATCGTTACTATGTTAAAGCTATTGTAAGCGCTGATAAAGATAAAGATAGTTCTGGAAACTACTGGCAAAAAGAATATAAATTATATGAGTCTGAGTTAACAGAGTATATTGATAAAAACTATATTGCCTTTAATTCAGATACAATAAAATTAGATTATGACTATTTTAATGATATATTGGTAAAATTTAAAAATTCTTATAAATTATCAATGTATGGTAATTTGAAATTGGTAATTGAAGTAGAAAATATAGCGAATAGTGAGTTAGAGAATAAATATGAAGTCAATTCCGTTGCAACTTTAGATATTCCACTTACTCAGGCTACAATTGAAATACCAATTAAGTCAGACACCAATAATAAATTTGGAACAGCTGAATCAAGTATTACATATGATACTAATCCAATATATTTAATAATGAAAATAGCCAGTGGAGTTACATTCTTATGCGCTACAACTTTTCTATTTATACTTGTAACTAAAATAGTAAGAAGTAGGGAAAAGCCAAGTGCGTATAATAAAACCGTTAGAAAAATTCTAAAAACTTACGACGAAATAATTGTAAATATTAATAACATAAATCTATCAGAGTTTAATGTAGTAGATGTAAATGAGTTTAATGAATTAATAGATGCTCATGGAGAAGTAAGGCAACCGATTAATTTTATGGAGACAAGAAATGACGCATCATTTATCTTAATTAATGATAAAATGGCTTGGCGCTATAGAATTAAGAAAGGAAAAACCTTATGAAAAAATTATTTAGTTTTATAGTAAAGATAAGCCCCATTTTGGTGCTTTCTTTTTTAACAATAGGATATGCGGTTATTTTTAGGGATTTAGATATTTTAGGAACCCTTAATATTAAAAAAATGGGTAAAGTAGAAATCGTTAGTTTAGAATTAGATTCATCTTTATCTAATCCGCTTAGTCAATATGGATCCATTATTTTAGATCCTGCGACAGGAAATGTAACTTTAGATTATGATTTTAGTTTAACCGGAGAAAACGAACCAACAACTTATGAGGCAACATATTTAGTTACAATTAATAATAAAAGTCCTTTTAATTATACATATACAGGATTTAATTTGAATTCTGATGTAAGTTTAAGTAATGCTAACCATGGTGGTGCAACAGTTAATTATCAATTAGATTCTACTAATGCTAATAATACTTTAAATCCAGGAGATACATTATATCCAAATACCGTAGGGGTATCTGCTATTAAGGTAAGCATTACAGTATCTTCAAGCGCTACAATTAACATTTCTGTAGATGGTGATGGTTCAGTAGACTTAGATGTTCAAGATGAAGGAGAATTATTAGCTTCCTTAAATGATTCAGAAGTAAATTTAAGGGGTACTGATACGATAGACTGTTTTAATGTATCAGTAATAAACACTTATACATATGAACGAAATATTGAGTTTTTTTCCAGCAATAAGAATTTCAATCTAGTTGATAGTAGCGGTAATGCTCTTGGATTGTTTCATATAGGTGCTCCTGATGACAACGATACAACAGCTAATAACAAAACATTTGAAATATGTATGAAAGTTAATCAAGGATCAACTTTTGTAGGTGACACATCAAAAACTACCATAACATTATCATCAGGATCTATAAATAATCAATTGGTTGGAACATTAAGAGTTTTAGTAGATAAGGAACCATCACCACCAAGAGATGAGTTACCACCAGAGATTAGTAATGTAACATTTTCTAAAACTAAATATAATACCGGATCTAATACTTTGACAGTCTACGCATCATGGAATGGATCAGATGCTGAAAACAGTGAAATAGACGGTTATTATGTTAAACTATATGATGCAAATGATAACTCATTGCAAGGGACATTTCCTACTAATTCTGATTTAAATAACTTCTCATTCGATTTAAGTAGTGACTTTTTAACAAATAATAGTGCTAATATAAACTCACATCAATATTATATAAAAGTTTATGGCAAGGATGCTATTGGAAATAACGGTAGTGGATATTGTAATGAAACAACAAGCACATATTGTGCAAAATCATCAAATATAAGCTTAAAATACGCTTTTACAGTAACTACATCAGGAACAAATACAACTTTTGGAAACAATAAAACAGCTTATTTTGGTAACGACTATACAATTCAATTAGGCCCTTCATCATCAAGCTATGAACTACCTGATACTATAACTGTAAAAAGAACTGGAACTTCTGCAAATCTAACTTCGGGAACCCATTATACATATACTAAAAATAATAATGGCTCTGGAACTGTAAAAATTCTTGCAAGCCAGGTAACTAACAATTTATCAATAACTGCTAATTCAACTAGTAGTAGTGGTGGTGGAACATGTCTAATAGAAGGTACTAAAATTAGACTTGCAAATGGAAAAGTCAAAAACATTGAGGATATCAAATACACTGATCTACTAGCAGTATATTCTCATGAAGAGGGCAGAATAGTTTATGAATATCCGATTTGGATTGAACAAGAAACAGAAGCAAATGAATATCAAAAAACATACTTTAATGATGGAACATATATAGAGACATATTTAAACCATGGATTATTTAGTATTGACAGTATGAAATATGTTAATATTTTAGATAAAGAAAACTTACATGAAGGAACTAGAGTTGTAAAAATTGATGAATCTGGCAACATAAAAATTGTATCCGTAGTAAAACAAGAAACATATCATAAGCCAATTAAATATTATCACGTTTCATCAGTTAGATATCATAATATAATTGCTAATGACCTATTAACAACCGATGGAGTATTAAAAGTGTCTAATATGTATACATTTAATAGAGATCTAACTTGGGGGCCAGATCGCGATTTATTCCTAAAAGAAATTGAAAATGATACAGAGTATGACTTACCAGTATTTCCTAGACATATTTATAAAGGTTTTAGAGGACCTGAGACTAAGAAATTATTCGATCAAGGAACACTTGGACTTGAAGAATATGTAAGATTATTAAATGGTCATATTTCTCCACCAATAATGGATGATGATGGAAATAATCTATGGATGATTGGTACTAGTGATGGAAGAGAAGAATTACTTAAAGAGGGAAGTGTATACAAAGTACCAATTCCTAAGTATCATAAAGGAATATTTGTTGGATGGTATAATACAGGCGATAATAAGTATTATCAACCAGGAGAAACGTTTACAGTAGACTATTCTATGTATTTAGAAGCTATATACAAATAAAAACTGATTATTAAATCAGTTTTTTCTTTTATTTAAAATAAATAATAATAAAACTAAAACTAAAGAAGAAAAAGATATAATAATTCCAATATTTAAACCTGGCGGAAAATACTTAAATTCAATTACATGATTCCCTTTTTTTAGCTTCAAACCAATAATTGAATCATTTATAAGCGGTGTAATATTTTCTTTTTTATTATCAACATAAATAGACCAGCCTTTATCATTTGGTATTCCAGTGAATAATATTCCATCATAATCCATATTAATATTACCTATAAAGTGAGCATCATTTATATATTTTTTTATTTCAAATGAATTATTTTTAATATTATTAATTAATTTTTCGTATTCACTATAATCAACCACAAAGACTTGATACAAATAATCTTTAAAATCACCAAAAGGTTCTACTAATAGATTTATTACATCGTCTTTAAAAATTTCAATGGGATATTTTCCATTAAAATTAATCTCTTTACCATTTATTTCAAGTTTATAATTTGTATTATCTTTTGAGGTTTTATAATAGTTTTGAATATATATAAAAGAATGGATTGTACTCTTATAATAAAACTTAATATATGAATTATCTCCATTAGTAATGCATATATTTTCCGAACAATTAACATTTTTTTCAACTGGATCTATTTTTTTTATTATGTTTTTCTCATTTTTATTAATTATTTTAACTAAATTATTAATATTATC
>CACXEC010000078.1 GCA_902766545.1 uncultured Erysipelotrichaceae bacterium
ATTAAGGTTTTAACCATATCCTTAACACTATAAGGTGTAGGAAATCCACTAATATATATTTTTTTCATTACTTTTCTATTTTCAAACATATGTATCTCCTTTTGCAGTATATGTTAACATATTTTACATTTTTTTCAAGCATTTTTTTGCAATAGAAATCATTCTATAGTATAATTATTTTAGGAGGTTTATATGCCAAAAGTACATGGGGAAACATTTGAAGAATATTTAAGAAAATAGTTGCCAGATTTTGAAGCAGTATTAGATGCGGATGCCATAAAAGATGCCAAAATGCTATGGGATGCAGCTCAAAAAGCTTATCAAAGAGCAGAGTATTGTTTAGAAATGCAATTTAAAAGTAAAGCTGGAATCGATTATTCTACTGATTATAATAAGAATAATGATACTGCTGCTGATAGAATGTCAGAATTAAATGATCTTCTTTCATTCTATCAACAAAAAAGTGCTCCAACGGAAGAAAAAGAACATACATTATAAAAAACGAGATATTCTCGTTTTTTTATACATTAAATCTAAAATAGCATATATCTCCATCTTGCATTAAATATTCTTTACCTTCAAGGCGCATGCGTCCCGCTTCCTTAACTTTTGTTTCAGAACCATATTGTTTGAAGTCATCAAATGACATTACTTCTGCTTTAATAAATCCCTTTTGAAAATCACTATGAATAATTCCAGCGCATTCCGGTGCTTTCATGCCATCTTTAAATGTCCAGGCACGGCACTCATCTTTTCCAGATGTGAAAAAAGTTTTTAATCCAAGTAAATTATAAGTAGCAAAAATAAGTTTATCTAATCCGGAATTATTGATTCCCAATTCATGAAGAAAATTTTCTTTGTCTTCATCGCTTAGTTCAGATAATTCACTTTCCATTTTTGCACATACCACAATTAAAGATGCATTTTCTTTTAATGCATATTCTGATACCGTGTCAGTATAAATATTATGTCCAATAACAGCATCTTCTTCACTTACATTTGCCATATAAATAATTGGTTTTAAAGTAATTAAACAAAATGGTTTTAGAATAAATAATTCGTCTGGTGAAAATTCTAATCTTCTTAACGGAACATTCTTAAGAAGAGCTTCTTCACATTTTTTTAATGTATTTATTTCTAAGAGCTCATTTTTATCTTTAGTCATTTGAGCTTTTTTTCCAATTTTATTAATTCGATTTTGAATTTGCTCTAAGTCACTCATTATAAGTTCTAAATTAATAATTTCAATATCTCTTATTGGATCAACATTTCCTTCAACATGAATAATATCTGATGATTCAAAACATCTTACTACTTCTACAATAGCATCTACTTCTCTTATATGACTTAAAAATTTGTTACCAAGTCCTTCTCCATTTGATGCTCCTTTTACAAGCCCGGCTATATCAGTAAATTCATAAGTAGTATAGATTGTTCTTTCTGGCAAGTACATTTCACTTAAATAATCTAATCTTGTATCTGGAACAGTTACAACTCCAACGTTTGGATCAATGGTTGCAAATGGATAATTAGCAGCTAAAATATTCTTTTTAGTAATTGCATTAAATAAAGTACTTTTTCCTACATTAGGAAGACCTATAATTCCGGCTTTTAACATGATATGTCCTTCTTTCATGCGTTAGTATATCAAAAAAAAGACTTATTTTAAAGTCTCATTGTAAAAATATTCCTTTTTTACTTTATTAAAATCAACTGTTATTTAAATGATTAGTTCTATGTATCTAATCTTTTATTTATTTCCTTATATAATGGTTCCTTTTCTTTTATATATCTATAATACTGAGGAATTACAATATTATTATCTATTTTTCGCATTTCATTTAAAGTTATTGGACTTTTAAATCGATGATACTCTTTTATGTGCATAGCATAACACTTTTTGGCATTATTAAAATAATTAATTATGCTAATACTATTATTTATATTAGTTTCACTTAAAATAGTTTTTAAATTACCTTCAAGAATTTTATCGATAAGAATATAACCTATTATTGCTTTTTCTTTTTCTGATGAATAGATTATAACTTTCTTATTTAAGTTATTTTGCCCGATTGACTTTTTTCGATATTCAAATATTTTAGTACCATTAAAAATTTGATTGGCATATTCTGTTTTTATAGACATTAAAATTAGATCATTCATGATTTCTACTTTCCAATATTTCCTTTTTTATCTCTTCTAAATCAGGTTTTACGCCCCTTTTATAAAGCACTTGGATTATATCCATACCAGGTCCTCGATTACCTTCAATAATTAGTGGACCATTATCTGTAATGCCGACATCCCAACCAACTATATTAACATTATCATTAACCTTAGAGGCTTCTTTTGTCATTTCCATTATTTCTTTCCAATAAGGGATTTTAAATCCATCTACTTTAATGTTAGTAACATTTGTTAATGGACTTTCGTGATTTTCTTTGTCAATAGTATTTCCTTCTAAGCATCCTTTTTCAATATTAACTTTAACTCCTACTCCGCCTTGATGAAAATTATCTACAATTGATTTTCCTGATCCAATTCTGGCAACTGCATATAATACTTTAGTTTTTCCGTTTAAACAGTATGTTACAACTCTTATCGTATTTAAACTTTTAGGATTTAATTTACTCCATTCTTTATTTTGAATAACTAGTTCTTCCAAAAAGCAGTTATCTTCATTAAGTTTTTCATAGAAATCTTTAATATCCTTTATCTTTTTTGTTTCTATTTTTTCAACATTAGCGCCACCAAGCCCATTAATAGGTTTTCTTACAACTTCACTATGTTCATATAAAAACTTTTTTACATTTTCAAATCCGTCTTCGTAGGAAACATAATCTCTTTTAACAAATTTCTTAAAATTTTTATGAAAATTAATTTTATTTGAAAAAAATGGTGCATAATCCCAGTGAGCAGCAATCTTATAAAACTCATGCTGATATCCAATAGTTGCATAATTCTTTCTTTCTTTCCAAGATTTTTCATAAAATTTATAATTTAAATAATCTTGTAAACCGCTTTTACATATTAAGCATGACAATCCTGTATCAATAAACATTAATATTGGATTTTTATGGTTAATTTTTGATAATTCTTTTAACTTATTATAATAGTTTTTATAATTCCCTTTTAAAGCAAATTTTAATAGTCCCATAACGCCTCCTAAATTCATTATAACATTATTAATATGATTCTTGTTATTTTTATAAATAAAAAATTAAGACTTATTAAATCTTAATTATTATTTGATTGGGTAAGTTTAACATTGCAAGTCATTTCTTTTTTACCTCTAATAAAGGTTACTTTAACTGTATCATTTATTTTATATTTATATAAATAATACTTTAAATAAGATGTATTAGTTATTTTGTATTCTCCAAATTTAGTGATTACGTCACCTTGTGTTAAACCGGCAACATCGGCTGGACTACCTTTTTGAACTTGGCCAACTACTGCACCTTCCGTAATGCTTGAATCTAAACTAAAACCATATTGTCTCATTAATAATACATCGTTTACATTTAATGTACCAACACCAAGTAATGGTCTTTCAATCTTTTTATTGTTTAGTAGTAGATCTGCATATATAATAGCGTCTTCAATTGGAATTGCAAAGCCCATTCCTTCAACACCAGAACTTACTAATTTCATATTAGTAATACCAATTACCTCACCATTCGAATTAGCTATAGGGCCACCTGAATTTCCTGAATTTATTGCAGCATCTGTTTGAATTACTTTCATTACCCAATCATTTATACTAGAGTTTGTTGTACTGACTTCAACTAAACGGTCTTTTCCACTTAAAATTCCTCTTGTTACAGTCCATGAGTAACTTTCAGAATCAAGTGGAGCTCCAATTGTAAATACGGTATCTCCTAGTCTAGCAGTGGTACTTGATCCTAATTCAGCTACGGCAATAATATTCTTCTTATCTGTTTTTAAAATGGCAATATCTGTATATTCATCTTTCCCTACTATTTCTACATCATAGGTATTATTATTTGTAAACTTAACTTTAACATTTTGAGCTGAAGAAACAACATGATTATTCGTAAGTATGTAAGCATCATTGCCAGAAGTTTTATATACAAAACCAGTGCCAGTTGCTTGCAATGTTCCTTCTTTGTATGATCCAACAACAACTACTGAGTCATATAATTTTTCTACGGCGTCTGCAATGCCGTTTTCCGTTATTGTAACCTCTTTTTCTAATTTATTAACTACTGTTTGACTGAAAAGGGCTTTTTCAGTTACTAAATAATACATTATTCCTGCACCAAATAGCACTAATAAAAGGCCAACTAAAATATAAATTGTAATTTTATCTTTTTTCATTTTATATCCTTCTTTCTAATAATTTTTGATTTCTTTGTAATTAACGGGAAATCCCATTGCATCTAATACTTTATTTATTCTAATAACTTTAAGTTTACCTGCTAAAATATCTAATTCATAACTAAACTCACTTAATAATAAATTAAATTCTTCTTTACGCAATAAGCTTTTTAAAATGATAAATAATGCAAAAACATCATCTTTTCCATATATATATTCACCATCTAATAATGGTATATTTAATGCTGCATGGTATTTTGTATCAGCAATAGCTTTTTGGTTTCTATGCTCATATAAAATATCTTCATGGGCACATAAATTACGATAATTTGCCAGTATTGGTAAATATGTTAATAAATTTTCAATGCTCAAATTGTAAATTTTAGAAATTGCTTCCTGATCTTCTTTTTTCATAATCTTATATAATTCACTTACAATACCAAAAGATAATACTTTAACTACAACCCATAAAGGAATGTATCCATAATGGCTTAAATAATGACTAGTAGCGGAATGTTGTGAACCATTTACTCTAATTTGTCTTTTCATTTTTCTTAAAAGATCATTAACTTGTCTTTGTTTTTCTGGCGAATGTGTAAAATTAGATGCTTTTAAATAATCCTTTTCTCTAATACCATATTGCTTAGATAATTGATAAGAAAATATGCTTTTCATATTGTTTTCAACAATTAGTAGGTTTTTAAAAATAATATTACGGATTTGACGATCAAAATTAAATAATGCATACATTTCAGTAAAATTAGTGTTGTTAATAAAGTAACGATCATTTTTTGATTTTAAAAACAGGTGACGATAACCACTTATAAAAAAGTAGTTTTCTCTTATTAGAATGTCTTTGGCAAATTCGATATCATCTATAATTAGTCCTTTTTCTTTTAAAATCAGGATTTGTTCATCAATTGTTTTAAATACTTTTGATTTCATCTATCCACCTACTATTATAGTATTATATCACAATTTGCAATTAAATTATATAAATAATTTATTAAATCAACCTTAAATAATTATACACATCTAGTTAAAATATTTAATAATTGCATTAGATATAGTCATAGATAGTGCTTTTTGATACTTTGGGTTTAATAGTTTGGTTCTTTCTGTTTTGTTTGATATAAATCCACATTCAATTAAAATTCCTTTTACATTTATTCTTTTATACATATATGTATTAGGTGTTATTTTCTCTTTACGTTTTGTATTAGCAAACTTATTAAGTTCATCTTGAACTAATGTGGCAATTTTCTTATTTTCATTAACAATCGGACTGTAAAAAACTTGTGGGCCATAATATATGGGATTGGTATACAAATTCATATGGATAGAAATATACATATCGGCATGAGAGTTATTTATAAGCTTTATTCTATTATCAAAATCACTTTTTTTACGATAAAGTGCATTAGGATTGCTTAGATCATTATCACTATCTCTAGTTAGTAAAACATTAGCTCCTAATATTTCTAATTGTTCTTTTAGCTTATATGTTATTTGTAGATTTAAATCTTTTTCTTTAATATTTGATACTATAGCTCCGCCATCGGCCCCACCATGTCCAGCATCAATCACTATTGTTTTACCGATTAGTGGAAATGTTAGAATATTTGCATTAACATTAAATATACTAATTATTAATAAAGATAAAAATAAGCAAATAATGATAATCTTTTTCATATTAAATAATAGTTTTTAAATTAAAAAAAATACCTATTATTGGATAGGTATTATTCTATATACATATTCATCTGCAATATTTCCGTATGTTTTGGTAATCTCATCTATTGAATCTTTATCCATTTTTTGAGCTATCCTATGCATATGTGTATTTTGATAACACTTTAATAAATCTTTGTCAATAATTGTTTGTGGAGAATCAATTACAGCATTTAATTTTGCCTCAAGACCTCTTACTATTTGCATCATTTCAGCATCAATTTGACCTCTTTGATAATTTAAGACATCAATTTGTTCATTAACAGATGTTAGCATACCTTTTATAGTGTTTATAAATCCGTTTATGTCATTTATATAACATTCACAATTATTTTCTAAAAATTCAAAATCGCTTTTTGTTCCAAAGTATGTTCCAAATTCTGATAGTATTTCTTTATATTTATTAATAATTATCTTTTTTACAGTTTTTTGAATTTCTTCACATATTAACTCAATAATTGGTAATAATTCTTTTAATTGTTGTCTAGCTTTTTTCGAAAAAACTGATTTTACTTTGAGCATTTTATATAATTCATAACAATCATGGAATCTGTTAATTATATCCATATATTCATTATAATACGAATCACTATCATCTAAACTAAACATATTACATAAAGTATTAGTTCTTTCTATATTACTAGGATATTTATCTGTTAAAACTTTTTTTATTAGTAAAGGTGAATAATCTAATAATTGTTTTCTTAATGCTGGAAGTCTTCTTAAGGCTAATATTAATTTTTCTTTTAATGCTAGCAATTCTGCTAAATTCACTGTATAGTAACCTTGTTTAAGTTCATCTAAACCTTTAATAGGTAAGGACTTATAATTTAATCTAAATGTTGTAGTTATATTTTTTTTCTTTTTAGCTAAACTTTTTAATCTATTCTTTTGTGTTGTTAAATAATTATATCCTTCTTTTGTTTGCATAAACGTATAAATGGCCTCGTCTAATTTGCTTGGCTTTTGTGATAATAGTGCATCATAATGTTCTTTAGCTTTTGAAGTTGATGTAATAAAATATCCTTTAACTGCTTCTTCTGGAACTTCATCTGAAATATTATTTTCTTTACGATATCCATCTATAGAAGTTAAAATAAGACCGCTCATATATAGAAAGTCTAAATAATCTTCTAAAGAATCATAATTACTTAATTCAATACTTTTTACTTGATGTTCATATGAATCTTCAGGTAATAATGATATTTGTTTTGCTATTTCATCTTTTTGGTCAATATATTTTGTTTTTAAATTTTTTTCCATTAAAAAATCCCCCTTTTGATGAGGATTATCATATCATATTAATTCTTTTTTGTAAAGTTTTTTATTATTTTTGACTTTTTTTACTTATTTTAACATTTTTATTAATTGATTCATAATTATCAATAATTGAAATAAAGGCATGCGGATCTATTAAACTTATTCCTTCTTTTAATTTATAATAGTCTTTTGTTTCAATTACTGTCATAATTATTTTATTTTTTTGATTTGTAAATCCACCCTTAATATTGAATTCTGTATAATCATATTTTAAATCATTTATTAAGTAAGTTTTTATATCATCGATTTTACTAGTAATGATAAAAAAAGTTTTATTGGAATTAATTCCAAATTTTGATTTTGTAGAGAAATATGTAATAACTAAAATTATTACAGATGAATAAATAGCAACATTTATTCCATAATTAATTAATGCTAAAACTATTACAAAGAAATCAATAATATATGTTAAGTATTTTGTCTTATAAACTTTATTTTTGTTTACCATTTCTTCTAGGATATCAAAACCGCTTGCCGAAGCTCCTTCTTCATAGATTAGACTATAACCATATCCACAAATAAAAGCTCCAGTCAAGGCAACTAGTAAAAGTTCTAAACCATTTATTTTTATAATATTAGTAATGTCTTGGGTTAAATATATTAATACAGGAATTAATAAAGCTGCAATTAAATGCTTTTTCATGTTGTTGATTTTCAAAATAGGAGTTGAAATTATTATTAAAAATAAATTTACACACGCTATAAAGATTACAGCACTGTAGTTATAAATGTTATTAAATATACTACCTAGTCCAATTAATCCGCTTGGAATAAAATTATAGGGTACAAAAAATAAATTATAAGATACTGCAATTAATAAGCATCCTAGTGCTATTTTAATATATTTTTTCATAATTACCTCTTTATTCTTAAATATTCTTTCATAAAATCTAATATGTCACCATTTAATATTGCATCAGCATTACTATTTTCATAGCCGCTTCTAACATCTTTGACTAATTTATAGGGTTCCAAAGTATAATTTCTTATTTGATTTCCAAATTCTATATTAACATGATTCTTTAATTTGTTAATATCGTTTTCATTATTTTCATGCATTAGTTTTTCTAGTTTACTAATTAAAACTTTCATAGCTTGTTCTTTATTCTTTATTTGACTTCTTTCATTTTGACAAGTAACAACAATTCCTGTTGGTATATGCGTAATTCTTACTGCAGAATCTGTTGTATTTACGCCTTGACCGCCTTTTCCAGATGAGCGGTATACATCTACCCTTATATCATCAGGTTTTATAGTGACTGTATTTGATTGTTCTATTTCTGGTATAACTGATACAGCAGCAAATGAAGTATGTCTTCTTTTGCTTGCATCAAAAGGGCTAATTCTTACTAATCGATGAATTCCTTGTTCTCCTTTGAAGTACCCATAAGCATGGTTACCTTCTATTTTTAACGTTACGCTTTTTATTCCAGCTTCATCACCTTTTTGATAATCTAGTGAATAATACTTGTAATCATTTTTATCACAAAACATTTGATACATTCTAAGAAGCATAGATGCCCAATCTTGTGCTTCAGTTCCACCAGCGCCAGGATGTATTTCTAAAAAGCAAGAATTATTATCATATTTTTCTGTAAATAGTGTCTCGATTTCCATATTTTCAATTTCTTTAGTTAATTTTTCACCATTTTTTTCTAGCTCATTAATTTCATCGATATCTTTATCGTTTAAAATTGATATTAAATCTAAGGCATCATTAATGTATTTGTTTAGTTCTTCATATAAAGATATTTCTTTTTTTAAGGAAATTAGCTGACTATTTATTTTATTTGCTAAAGTAGGATCATTCCATATATTTGCATCTGATAATCTGCTTTCTAAATCTATAATTTTTGACTTTTTAGTTTCTAAGTCAAAGTGACCTCCCAATTAAGCTAAGACGTTTACTTAAATTTATATATTGATTTTTTATATCGTATATATTCATAATTCACCATCCTAATTTAATATTATCATAATGCGTTATTTCATTCAATAATATTGATAATTGTTTTTATATTGAAAGATTATCAAAATCTTTTATACTCTTGTTTACTAAATATAAGTAAAGAAGTATATCAATTATACTAAATATTACAATTGATAAAAATAATATTAGCGTTGATGACATTGTTCCTGCAACACTTAAAATAAATCCTATAGATATAATCATTAATAGCATTCCTATCATAACCGAAACAAATGAGCTTGTACTTTGTTTGACTATTTCCGCATCATTTTCGGCATCTAATTTAGGATATTTTAAATTTACTATTAATCCAATAAAATGAGATATCAACGGAATTAAAATGGATAATGTTATTAATAATATACAATCAATGATGCTTACTTTAAATCTTATAAATAAGATAATAATTCCAAGCAATAAAGCTGGAGTTGTTATGTACAAACTGGAATATATTTTAGACATTAGTATAGTTTTAGTTGTGATTGGTAATGTCTTAATGGTATTAATATTTTTTCCTTCTAAACTAATAACAGAGTTAGTAATTGATGACATAAACGCTGTAAAGCATATAAGTATAAGTATTAATAAAGATGTGTTATTTATAATCATTTCTTTTGATATGTTTAATCCTTCTTGATTGGTTAGCATTGGTAAAATACTGTCAAATTTAAATGATATAATTATGCTAGCAAGTATAAATATTACTAATCCTAATCCTGCATTAATAATAAAAACTGGAGTATTAAAAAATACATTTAGTTCTTTTTTTATTAATGCTTTTGTAGGAGTTGTAGATTTAATTTTATTTTTATTATATATATTATTTTTTTTGTTACTTACTATTTTAAGTTTCGAATTAATCTTAAAATAAAATCTACTTAAGATAAATATTGAAACTATTAATAATATGATATTTACTAAAGTATATACTAATAGTTCGATTATATTAAACTGCGTAGCAAGTTTAGCATATAATCCTGCAGGATAATATAATTTAATTAATAAATCATTTATGCTTGTAGCATTCTTAGCTAAATAATCAAAAGCATTATCTATATTATATGATAAATACAATATTACAATTAACAATATCATTGATAATAAAACTTGTGCATAATTTTTATACTTGAAGCGGCTAGATAAACTGGATGATATTGCTCCTATTATACAGGATATAATAATTGGTATAATCGGCAAAGTAAAAATCATTATAAAACTAGTTAAAAAGAATGTCCATTGAAGATTTTCACCCCATCTAATATATGCTATTATAAGTGGAATAATAAATAGTGAATTAAAAATTAATTCAAAGACATAGAATTTAAAGATTCTAACTAATAATACCGTACTTTTTTTAATGGGAAGGGATAATAATAACTGATCATCTTTACAATTAAATATTAATGTTCCTGTTTTATATATACCTTCAATAATAGTCATTATTGCTGTTAAGAATACAACCATAGATAAAACTATATGTTGTAGGTGCATAGGACTTAGTTTTTCAAATAATAAATTCGTGTTTGACCAAATAGCAAACATAAAACATAATGATATAAATAGAGGAAGAATAAATTTATTCTTTTTATTATTATTTTTTGCTCTGATTTTAAAAATATTCATATCATTAGTCATACAGGCTTTTATAAGTGAATATATTTTTTTCATTATTTATCTTCAAGCTCCATAAATACATTTTCTAAAGATTTATCTCCCTTGATTTCTTTCATGTTACCACTTTTAATTAGCTTACCATTTTTGATAATAGCAACTCTTGAGCATATTTTTTCAGCTACATCAAGAATGTGTGTTGAATAAAAAACTATTTTCTTTTCTTTAACCATTTCATTTAGAATTTCCTTAATATCAAATACAGCTTTAGGATCTAAACCAACAAATGGTTCATCCATGATAAGTATTTTAGGGTCATGTGCTAAGGCAGAAATTAAAACTATTTTTTGTTTCATGCCATGAGAATAACTATCAATTGTATCATTTAGTTTATCTTCCATATTAAATAACTTAGAATATTTTTCAATATTTTTTCTTCTTGTTTCGATATCTATATCATACATATCGCAGATAAAATTAATATAATCAATGGCTTTCATATGTTCATATGTTTCTGGATTATCAGGTACATATGCCATAATCTTTTTACATTCTACAGGGTTTTCTTTAATAGAAATGCCATCTATTAAGATATCTCCAGCATCAAAGTCGTGAATTCCAACAATAGATTTTATAAGAGTTGTTTTACCTGCTCCATTATGTCCTATAAAGGCAAAAATATCCCCATCATTTACTGTAAAAGATATATCATCAAGAGCCTTTATATCTCCATATTTTTTGGTAACATTTTTAATCTCTATCATAAAAGTACTCCTTTATTAAAATTATTATAACACATTAATAGACTCAGTCGTTATTTCCTTACTTTTTGACTCTTAGTTATTATCTATCCACTGTTCTACTTTTGATTTGGAACTATTTACCTCGGAACCAACGATAGCTAACCCTGACGTGAAATTAGCTCCTACACATATTTCTTTTAATTGATTTGGTACTCCAGATAATCCGGAACCTTCATGAGTAGTAAACGGCCTTATAGTTTTACCGGTATAGTCATACCCCTTTAAGGCAGTAAATAATTCTTCAGGCATACCTCCCCAGTAAATTGGTGATCCTACATAAATTATTTCATATGATGAAATATCGGGAATATTTTCTTTGATTGGCGCATTATGTTCTCGTGTTCTTATTTTAGCTTCTTCGATACATTTCATATAATTTGATGGATAGGGATTTAACGGTTCAACTTTAAATAACTCTCCACCAGTTATATCTTTTATGTATTCAGCAATAACTTCAGTATTTCCTTTATCTATATATCTCATTTCTCCACCAAAGTAATTTTCATCAGCCCTACTAAAATATATTATTAAACTTTTTTTATCTTTCAATTGATATCCTCCTAATCACTAACATCAACGTCAAGGGTTATTTCTATTCGATAGTCCTTATATTTTTTTTGGATCTCGTCATATATTTTTCTATATAACTCTTCTCGATTATTAACGTTAAAATCTATAATTATATCAAAACTAATAGTTTTTTCTTTTTTATCTATATAAAATCCATGCATCTGTAAAATTTCTTTATAAGAAAAAACAATTTCTGATATTTCTTTTTTGGCATTTATAACACTTTTTTCTTTGGTATTAATAGAATAAACTCCTATTGTATGTAATATTACTCCATATTTTTCCGATATCATCTTAGTTATTTTTCTAGATAATTTATCAATATCGGCAACAGTTAATGTGTCTAATACTTCAATGTGTACTGATCCTAAATATTTATCTGGGCCATAATCATTTAAAATTAAATCATAAGCTCCTTGAATGTCCTTTTCTTTTATAATATCTTGCTTAATAGATTTCGATAAATCGCTTTCAATTCGAACGCCAAGCATATTATCAACTGACTCTTTTATTAACTCTAAACCAGATTTAATAATAAATGCTGATAATAATATTCCTACATATGCTTCTAAACTTATTTTAAATAGCATGTATATAATAGCAGATGCTAATACAGACATTGATAGGATCGCGTCATTAAATGCATCTGACCCACTAGCTACCAATGAATTGGAATTAACTTTCTTTCCTTTTTTCTTAACATATATTCCTAAAATAAATTTAACAATAATACCTGCAAGCAAAATAATTAATGTAATTGTAGAATAATCAGCCACTTCTGGATGAATAGCTTTTTTAATTGATTCAACAAATGCTGTAATACCGGCATATAAAACTATTCCAGATACAACAAGCGATGTCATATACTCAATTCTTCCATAGCCATATGGGTGCTTTTTATCTGGTGCTTTGCCAGCAAGTTTGGTTCCAACGATTGTTATAATACTTGATAATGCGTCACTTAAATTATTAATTGCATCAGATATAATTGCGATTGAATTTGCTAAAAGTCCTACAAAAGCTTTAAATCCCGCAAGAACAATATTAGATATTATACTTATTATACTAGTTTTAATAACAATCTTTTCTCTATTGTTTTTCATATTTCACCTTATAATAAAATACTTATTTAACATTTATATATTTTTATTTTTCGAACTTAATAGTAATATTTCCGTTATCTAAATTTGGCAAATTATCAATATGACCTATTTTTGTATAACTGTATTTTGTATTAAAAGATTTATAAAAAATTACTAAGCAGTTATCTCCAAATAACATTACATCTCCCTTATTTATTAAAGAAGGTATTGATGAATTAGTAGGTAAAGAGGATTCTAAATAAACATATTTTTCATTACCATTTAGTTCAATCATTTTATATTCTTTTGGTAATAATTTAATAAATTCGGCAGTTGTTTTGTTATCTTCTAAACTTAATGTATAGGATTTATTATTTATAGTTATATTAATACTTGCCAATTTTTCATCTTCTTCCTTAGTTTTATTTATCCGATTTGAATTATTTTCTTCATTATTCTTTTTTGAATTATCATTGTGACTCATACAACCTGTAATTAATAATAAACAACAAATAGTAATTAATAATATTTTTTCTTTCATTTATTTTAAATTATCCTTTAAAAACTTTTCAATTTTGTCAAATGGTATAACATTTTTTTGATCATATAAGTCTGTGTGAGTTGCACCAGGAATAATAACTAATTCTTTATTAACCGTATATTTAGAATCTTTAATCATGTTACTATATGCATCTTTTCCCATATAAAGAGAATGTGCTTTATCTCCGTGAACAAGCATTACTGCAGTTCTAATTTCATTGGCATAGTGAAATAATCTAACATTCATCATGGAAGTATTAGTTTGTTTAGACCATCCGTTATTTGAATTTAAACTTCGCTTATGATATCCTCTTGGAGTTTTATAATAAGAATGATATCCTTGTAAAAATTCAGGAGAATTTTCTGGTAATGGATCAATTACACCAAATATTTTTTTCACCGCATCATGCTCTTTTCTAAAAGGATTATATCATAAATTACAAATTATATTATTATTTTATGATTTATTTTTTTGTATAAATTTATTAAAAACAAAAAAAGCTTTACTTTTTTATTGAGACTTGTATTATTTATTAATCTTGATATATTACAATACAAAAAGTGATGTCTTAATTTCTGACATCACAGTATAAATTACCTAATATTTAATGCATCTCAATATCATATGACAATTATTTATCTTCTACTGGATTCGATTCGCTTCTTTCACAAGTTCCACCATTATTTTTTACATAAGCATCTATAACATCTAATGCTTGATATGCATCACTATACTTATTAACACCAGTTATATTAGCTAAGTATCCATCTCCACCAGCTTCTTTAATATCACCTGTTGTTTCATAATAGTTAAATTCATATCCATATGTTTCATTATGAAGAGTACATTCAATTTTAACATTCATTAATCTTCCAGAATTATTTTCATAGATATTTTTAAAAATGATTCGTAAAGTAATTAGAAGAATTGGCGCAGCTATTATAAAAATAGCCATAAATTTAATTATTTTTAAAATTAATCCGGCAAGTTTTTCTGTATTGGATGTCTTCTCAACTAAAACATCTTTAATATCATTATCTGTTAATTCATCTAAACTCACATTAAAAATCTTAGATAATTCCTTTGCCTGTTTTAAATCTGGTGATGTTTCTCCTAATTCCCACTTTGAAATAGTCTGTCTTGCAATGCCAACTTTTTCAGCAAGTTCTTCTTGCGATGGCCCTTTCTTTTTTCTTAAATCCATAATCTTTTTTCCGATTTCCATAATTATTCCTTCTTTCAAATACAATCTTATGATATTTGGAACCAATTCTCTACCAATTTCAAATGGAATATTCGCCCGTTTTAATAACATTTAACTTATAATGTTATAAATATTTCATCTTATTTACATTTCTTAATATTATAATTTATTTTATACTAAATTCTGCTGAAATACTATAGGCTCTTGATTCTGGACTAACTGACTTTCTTAAATCGTGCTTTACCAATCTGTATTTTCCACTTTTTAATTTCCCATATCCTAAAGACCATTTAATATTTAGTTCTCTTTTTTCGTTTACTTTTAAATTATAGGTTATTGAATTCCATGATAATGGTTCATTTGTTATTGTATCTATTTCTTTCCAATACCCATTTTCAAATTTTTCAATAGTATATGGATCACCATAGCTGTATTCTTCTTCAGTATTATTTTTGATTATAAAAACTGCTCCTTCTGGTGTTATTGAACTATCTTTAACTTCTAATTCAACACTATTATTATTTCGTCTTGCTTCAACATAAGTATTAATCTTTCCACCAACTTGAATTCCTAAAATGTTAAGTTCCCATCCATCTTCATAACCTGTAGATGATTTTTCACTTAATCTATGGATTTTTGTGTATTTATATAAAATTGCTTTATATTCTACTGAACCACCATCTTTCAACTTTATAGGTATTGGTATTAGCATTAAAACAAAAATAACTAATGCAATTATTATAATTATATTTTTCTTTTTCATAAATACAGCTCCTACATCTCTATTATACTATATGATTATAGATTTTTATTATAAAGTTAAATAATCCACCACATTGATTATATGTTTTAATGACTTACTATTGTTGTCAATGTTTAATGTTTTTACCACTGCTTTTTTACGCTTTCTATTATATCATGGCATTTTTTCGTTAATTCTAACTAGTTTTAACCGGCCATGTTTCATCAAAATGGTTCTAGATATAATTATAATAAGGAATAACACAGTTTATATTTTTACCAGTATCATTCCGGAACATGACATAAAAAAAAGCAGGTATTTCTACCTACCTAATACAATTTATTATTTAATAAATTTTTCAAATGCATTTGCATTTAATATTGTATTTGATACAAATTTTCCTTTATAGAAATTAGCCCAATTATTAAACACACAAGGTGCATTTTTAGCTTTCTCTAACGAATCTATTTTAATAAAGTTTATCTTAATTCCTTTATCTTTAGCATAGTCAGATAATTCTTTTACTTCATATTCAACATATGGGCATTCATTTGAATAATAAATAGTGAAATCTTGACTATCAATTTCCATTTTTCTAGCACTATCACTAAATTTAGGTGTTTCAGATGTCTCA
>CACXEC010000079.1 GCA_902766545.1 uncultured Erysipelotrichaceae bacterium
ACAAGCTTATAAGTATGGTGACTATGATGAATGCATTAATAATTTTACAGTGGCAATACAATACTTAAAAAAACCAAAAGCTTTTATTTTTGCATACATAGGTTTATCATTAATGAAAAAAGGTGAAACAAAGGCAGCAATTGATTATTTAACTGTTGCAACATGCCTGTCAAGTGAGGAAGATTATTCAATTAATTTTGAAGGTTTAATTGCAAAATTACAAGGTAAAAACCTAGGAAAAACATCAGAAGTTGAAACTAAGCCATTTGTAAAAATGAGTTTAGAGGATTTTGATAGTATGGATTCTTATTATGGTACTAACAGTTTTAATGAAATTAAAGAATACATACTATTAAGTGGTTTGGATATTGATTCAGCCTGCAGTGAGTTTGGATTATCTTTAGAACAAATTAATATTGTTAAGTTATTATTTGCTAGAGATCATTACAAACAGGAAGAATATGAAAAAGGGGATACATTAATATTATCGGTTGAAAAGAGTAAAAATAAAAATCCATTAATTAATCAAATAATTCAAGAATTAAGAGTAAATAAAAAATTCTATAAAAATCGAAAAGAAACAGCGCCTAAAGGTTCAGCTTTTACAATAAAACCTATTGATAAATAAAATAAAGACTTTTTAGTCTTTTTTTTGTATAATAATCTGTAGGTGATTAAAAATGTTTGAATACATGGGAGATAGAATAAGTAATGCAATAAAAAATATTAAAGGAATGGGTAGAATTACGGAAGATAATATTTCAGATGCCATAAAAGAAATAAGAATAGCACTTCTAGAAGCCGATGTTAATTATGAAGTAGTTAAAGAATTTACTAAAAATGTTAAAGAAAAAGCTTTAGGCCAAGATGTAGCTAAATCATTAAAGCCAGAAGAAGTATTTATTAAATTAGTTAAAGATGAGTTAATATCACTTTTAGGAGAAAACTATATACCATTAGAGACAAGTAAAAATCCAACTATTATTATGTTAGTTGGATTACAAGGCTCAGGTAAAACAACTACTTGTGGTAAAATAGCTAATTTAGTAAGAAAAAAGCACGCTAAAAAACCATTATTAGTAGCTTGTGATATTTATAGACCGGCTGCTATTGATCAATTAGTTGAAGTAGGAAAAAGTTTAAATATACCAGTATTTAACCGAGGAAAAGAAGATCCAAGATTAATAGTTCAAAAAGCTTTAGAATATGCCAAAGAAAATGGAAATGATTATATTATTGTAGATACAGCAGGACGATTACATATAGATGAAGAGCTTATGAATGAACTATCTGATTTAAGTAATATTTTAAATCCTCAAGAAATACTTCTAGTAATTGATGCTATGATGGGACAAGATGCTATAAATGTTATAAATGGCTTTAATGATAAATTAAAACTAACTGGAGCTATTCTTACTAAAATGGATGGTAATACCAAAGGTGGAGTAGCCTTATCTGTAAGACATTTAACTAATATACCTATTAAGTTTATTGGTGATTCTGAAAAGATGGATGGTTTATCAGAATTTTATCCCGAAAGAATGGCCGAACGTATACTAGATATGGGAGATATTTTATCCATTGCTGAAAAAGCAACTGAAGCAATTGATGAAAGCGATGCCAAAAATCTAGCAAATAAAATGCAAAAAGGAAAATTTGATCTTGAAGACTTTTTAACAACCATGAATCAAATAAAAAAATTAGGACCATTAGAAAATATCTTGAAAATGCTTCCTGGAGCAAGAAACATGGGACTATCTAACATCAATATTAATCCCAAAGATATGGCCCACATTGAAGCAATTGTACTATCTATGACTCCTTATGAAAGGAAGCATCCAGAAGTATTAAAAGCGTCACATAAACAACGAATTGCTAAAGGATCTGGACGTAGTGTAGAAGAAGTAAACCGGTTACTTAAACAGTTTGATCAAATGAAAGATATGATGAAAAAAATGAGTAATGGTTCATTTAAAATGCCATTTTAAGAGGTAAGATGAGTAAGCAATTAAAAAAAATTTTAATAATCGTAATTATAGTTGACCTTCTCATAGGTCTAGCTTTTGGAATAAAAAAGTTTATAGAAAAAGAAAAAATTAAAAACGCTATAATAAAAATAACTTATAAAGATGACTTAAGCACTGAATTTTTAAGTAAAGTAAAAATATCAGATTTTATTGAAGACATTAATGGAACCATTATAAATGATTATCAAATAGATACTACTAATATTGAAACTAAAAAAATAAATTACGAATATATAAATGAAGAAGGTATTAAGTTAAAACAAAGTTTTAATTTAAATATTGTAGATAAAACTCCACCATTAATTTGGTTAAATTCTACCTATAGTATAGCAGTTGGAAGTAAAGATAATTTAATTCAAAATATTTTATGTGGAGATAACTTAGATAGTAATCCTAATTGTTATATTGAAGGAGAGTATGATTTAAATACAGTTGGAAAATACTCTGTAGTATTTAAAGCAATTGATAAATATGGAAATGAATCCAGTAAGGATTTTACTTTAAATGTATATAAACCATCAAATTCTTCATCATCCAGTAAATCACCAACATACAAAAAATATTCTGATATTGTATCAGAATATAAAAACAAAAATACTAAAATAGGATTAGATTTATCAGAGTGGCAAGATTATCCTGACTATGATAAATTAAAAGCTTCTGGCGTAGAATTTGTTATTTTAAGAGTAGGTGGAACTAAAGGAAGAGAAGGAGAATACTTTTTAGATAAATCTTTTACATATAATATTGAAAATGCCAATAGGGTAGGAATACCAGTTGGATTATACTTCTTTTCTTATGCAACTAGTGTAGATAAAGCTAAAGAGAATGCTAAGTGGCTCTTAAATCAAATTGAAAATAAAAATTATAAAATTGATCTCCCAATTTCCTTTGATTGGGAAAACTGGAGTAAATTCAATCAATATCATATTAGTTTTTATGAACTAAAAAATATGGCAGATATTTTCATAAAAACTGTAGAAGAAAAAGGATATAAAGGCATGAATTATGGTAGTAAAACATATTTAGAAAACATGTGGATGGAAAGCGATAATACCATTTGGCTTGCACATTATACATCAAAAACCAATTATAATGGTAAGTATAAGTTTTGGCAGATTTGTGATAATGCAATTATAGACGGTATAAATGGTCCAGTTGATGTAAACATAATGTATGTAAACTAGTTTAAATAATTTTTAAATAATTTAGTATCTACTTTTAATAAATAAACAATAATATTAGCTATAATACAAATAATTAAAGCTCCAAATATATCTAAGAAGTAATGTTGTTTAACTAAGACTGTTGACATTATTA
>CACXEC010000080.1 GCA_902766545.1 uncultured Erysipelotrichaceae bacterium
AGAATCAACAATACAAGAATCATCCGGTGGAGGAGAAGATGGTGTTGAAGTAGTAATTATTTTAAAATTACGTGTAGTATATTTTAGATTACTATAGCTTGAAAGTATATAATTTGGTACCATGGTTTGAACATTTCCATCACAACCATATCTTTGAGCATATTTATAAGCTTTTCTATTTGAAAAATTAACAATTATATTAGGATTAGAATTATCTGTTTGCCCCTCAGTCAGACCAATAATTGCTTCTGTTGGAATAGTATAAGTAAATATAACATTTTTACCTGCATAACTAACTTTTGGAGATGGAAGAGATTTTATTTGACCATTTTTTAAAGAATATGAGCCATCAGATTTAGGTAAATCACATTTTATTTGGTTCCCATCTTGATTTTTATTCTTGTCATAACACTTCATAACAACTTTCAGCAAATACTCTTTCATACCTTCGTTTGTTTTAAACGTATTACCATTTAATTTTTTACCATTTAATGTAAATTCAGTGATTTCTATCGTATCGTTATTATAATATGTTTTATATATACTATGTGCATTTGCAACAACTGTTGATATTTTATTAACTACGCTTTGATTTCCATTTACATTATTATTACCAGTAGCTATTATATCGCCATCCCCGTATTTATATCTCTCATCATACAAGAACTTATTAATAGCCATTTCTGCATAATAATAATTATCCCAAGACATAGAACCAGAATTATTGCTTCTAGCTTTATCAATAATATATCCTACCGCAGCAGATGCCTTAACATTTTTATCTACCCCAATTGCCCAGTTTGTTTGACGACATACACCACTTGGAGCATCAAGCCAAAATGTTGAACAAAATGCCTTACCACTTGCGCCGCCACCACTATAGCTTTTCTGATATATTTTCCATCCATCTTTTTGCATCAACGAGCCATAAGAAACATTTATTGTAGCTGGAAAGTCAAGTGCATTTACAATTTCTATATTTAAAAACGCTACTGTCATAATTAATATATATATGATTCTTTTTTTCAAAAATTATCACCTCGGATATCTTACACTATATTAATTTTACCATAATTTATAAAAATTGTATATGAATTTTTTTTATTTTATTGAAAAAATAATCTAAAAATATTATAATGTGTAGGTATGGTGAGTTCTATGGAATATGAAGTTAAAATTAATGAATATGAAGGGCCTCTTGATTTATTACTACATTTAATAAAAAAAGAGAACATCAACATATTTGATATTAAAATCGAATTAATAATAAAGCAGTATTTAGATTATATAGAAAAAATGAAAAGTGAAAATCTTGATATTACTAGTGAATATTTAGTTATGGCCTCTGAATTAATTGAGTTAAAATCAAAGATGTTACTACCTAATAAAACTGAAGAAGTTGAAGAGGAAATTGAAGAAGCTACTAACAATTTAATTAATAGATTACTTGAATATGATAAATATAAAAACATGACAAGTGAATTAAGAAACTTAGAAACTAATAGAAGTCATATATATACAAGAGAGTCTGAAGAAATACTTGAATATAAAAACAACGAAGATGTTGATTATGGCATAGATTTAGATGATTTAGTTAATGCATTTAAAAAATTTCTAGAATATCAAGAAATGTCTAAACCACTTAATACTAAAATTGAAAAAAAAGATTATTCTGTAAACGAAAGATGTATAGATATTAGGAAAAAAATAAAACTAAATGGTTCGTTAAAATTTAAAGATTTGTTTGATATAGCATCGAAAGAATATGTAGTAGTAACATTTCTTGCAGTACTATCTATGGCAAGAAATCATGAACTAATAATAAAACAAGATAATAGTTTTAATGAAATAACTATTGAGGCAAGGAAGTGAATATATGCAAGCTGCACTAGAAGGATTACTTTTTGTAATTGGTGATGAAGGATTAAGCATAAATGATATCGCTGATGTATTAGAAATAAATGAAGCTCAAGCAAAAGAATTGATTAATCAGTTAAAAAATGAATTATCACATGAAAAAAGAGGAATTAAGCTTGAATACTTTGGTGAAAAATATAAATTAACAACTAAAGCAGAACATGCAAAATATTTTGAAAAATTAGTAGAAAGTGAACAAAATCATAAATTATCAGATTCCGCACTAGAAGTGCTTTCAATAATAGCTTACAGTGGTCCAATTACTAGAGTTAATATCGATAAAATAAGAGGCGTATCAAGTGCCTATACAGTAAGAAAATTAGTTTTAAAAAATCTAATTGAAGAATGTGGAAAATCAGATGATCCAGGAAGACCTACATTATACAAAATAACAAATCAATTTTTAAACTATTTTGGATTAGGTAGCACAAAAGAATTACCTGAAATTAAAAAAATAGAAAAAAGTGAGGATAATAGCAATTTATTTGAAACAAAATATCATGAATAACATTAAAATAAAAAAGATTTATGATATAATTGTTTTACTGCTCGTGTGATGAAATTGGTAGACGTGCGAGACTCAAAATCTCGTGGTAGCAATACCGTATCGGTTCGAGTCCGATCACGAGCAC
>CACXEC010000081.1 GCA_902766545.1 uncultured Erysipelotrichaceae bacterium
TAGGCATGCCGCCAGCGTTCATCCTGAGCCAGGATCAAACTCTCAATAAAAAAATCTTTTATTCATAAGTTTAATCTGACTACTCAAATTGACATTTTACTTAGTTTTCAAAGATCATTCTGCGCCCTTTTTCAATGCGCATTAGTAATATATCAAATCTTTAAACTCAAGTCAACACTTTTTTTACGATTTTTTGACTTTTTTTGACATTTTTTAAAAATTTGACACTTTTTAAGGTTTTATGCGGCTTTTCCTTTCCGCATACATTGTATTATATGATACAAAAAATAAAATATCTAGTCTTTTTTTCATTTTTTAAAAAAAAATATCAATTTTTTAAAATTGATACTTTTTTTCCATTGAATTCAAATACATTTTAAAATATTTATCTACTATATTCTTGTCAAAAGGTCCTTTCATCTCTTTTTTCATTTTAATAACACTATCAAGCTCTTTATGTAGTATTAAATCCAAGTCCTCAGAATATTTCATAATTTTTTTATGATATTTATACTCATTACGATCTAGTATCATAAATTCGCCATCTGGAAAAACCTTTACATCTAAATCATAGTCAATATATTTAATAATTCCATTATCGATTAGAAATGGACTAGCTATATCCACTTTATAATATAGCCCATTATTTTTTAATTGAGCTGTAACATGAAACCATCTTTTTTTAAAAAAGAATATAATTGCTGTCTCCTTAGTTTTATGAGTTCTTCCATCAGATTCTGTAATCTTTACTTTATTATTGCCACAAATTAAACAGTCATCTGTTTCATCTAATATGTTTACTTCATCCCAAGTTCTATGGATTTTACCATTATGCTTATAGCAATGTACTTGAACATTACTTCCTAGTAAATCCTCCATAATAACCTCTCATGACAAAAATTATACTATAAAAATTGTAAAAACACAACTTTTATTCCATCGAAGCAAGCTTTCCAGATGCAATATATGCTAAAGTAGCACCTCCGCCAGTAGAAATAAAAGAAAAATTATTTACATTAAAATACTCACTACTTGAAATAGCATCTCCTCCACCTATAACACTATTACAATTTGCTCTAGATACAAATTCAAGTAAACTT
Source organism: uncultured Erysipelotrichaceae bacterium (assembly GCA_902766545.1). Classification (GTDB taxonomy): domain Bacteria; phylum Bacillota_I; class Bacilli_A; order RF39; family UBA660; genus CAG-533. The sequence continues at coordinate 1,101 of CACXEC010000081.1, forward strand.
TTAGTTCCCTTTTCAAACCTATTATCTTCATATTTGCCAGCAGTACCATTTAAAAATATAGTCATACTTTTATCTATTATATCCTTATATATAGAAAGCGTATTATCACCTATATCATATATTGAATCATCATCACACAAATCTTTAATATTCTTAGTAGTTACAATATTATTATTTAATACTACAACATCACTTGGCATAATAATCTTATCCTTATATATAGAAAGAAGTCTTTTTAATTCTTCTTTTTTTTCTTTATTATATAAAGAAAGACCAACATTATAATTAACACTTAAAAAAGAATTAGCAATTCCTCCACCAACAAGCAGATAATCACATTTAGGCAAGATATCAATAATATAATCAAGCTTATCTTCAACTTTAGCTCCACCCATTATAACTGTAAATGGTCTTTTAGGGTTAACTATACACTCCAACCCCTTTATCTCTTTATCAACCAAAAAACCAATCGCATTTGGTAAATACTTACTTATACCATAATTAGAAGCATGCTTTCGATGAGTCATAGCAAATGCATCATTAACAAATATATCAGCTAAACTTGCCCAATACTTAGATAATTCATCACTATTTTCACTTTCAGCTTTGTCATTTAAATCTTCAAATCTTGTATTTTCCATAAGCAGCACATCACCATAATTTAAAGAATTAATTTTGTTTTCTAACTCCTTACCCTTAGTATATGGAGAAAAATAAACATTACCATTAAGAAGCTTACTAAGCCTTTCATAAACTAAATATAGTGAATTATTTTTTTTATCTGCTAAAGTTTTAACTTTACCTAAATGACTCATAATTATAATTTTAGCGTGATTATTAATTAAATAATTAATTGTTTCAAGCGAAGAGGAAATTCTTTCATCACTTAATATTTTCCCATCTTTAATTGGAACATTAAAATCGCATCTTAAAATTACTTTTTTATAAGAAACATCTATTTCATCTATTCTTTTCATTAATAACCCATTTTTCCATTTAAAGAATCATCATCTTCAATCCAAGAATTAACATCATATTCAGAATACTCGTTATTAGGTTCTCTAACAATAACCTTTTCAATACCGCTATTAATAACCACTCTTTTACACATCATACATGACGTACTATGAGGCTCTATCTCTCCAGTTTTACCATTTACGCCAACCATATATAAAGTTGCCCCCATTAGATCCCTACGAGATGCACTAATAATAGCATTTTGTTCTGCATGAACACTACGACATAGTTCATATCTTTCGCCTCGTGGAATTCCTAGTTTTTCACGATAACAAAAGCCTAACTCATCACAATTCTTTCTTCCCCTTGGAGCACCATTATATCCAGTGGAAATAATTTCATCATTCTTAACTACCACACATCCAAAATGTCTTCTTAAACATGTACTTCGATTACTAACCTCTTTAGCAATATCTAAATAATAATTTATTTTATCTTTTCTCATATTTACCACCTATATAAATATTAGCAAAAAAAAATAGACTTTAAAAGTCTACTTATGCAATTTGCGTATTATTTATTAAATCAGTTAGAGAAATATCATCGGTATAATTACGATATTTCTTCTTTGCAGTTTGGACTAAACCAATCCAGTGAGAACTAGCTTTTTTTACTCCATTTTCAAATACTGGGCAATAAACTCTTCCTATTGAATATTCATTAGTTAAACCCTTACCATAATAACTCTTACTCATCATCCTAACATAAGATAGAACTCCAAGTTCAATATTATTATGTTTTATTAATCCTCTAGAACTCATTCCGCCATATACATTATTGTATTTAAGCATATATTTAACTTTATAATATCCGCTTTCAGCAGCACCTATACTAAGTAGTGTAGTTCTATCAACATTATTATATATATTACTATAATAGATAATTAATTTTTCTACGTAATCAGCAGATCCAGTATATGGTTCATATTTAATATGGCGCAAATCCTTCCTATTTTTATTTAAATCATAAAAATACTCAATCAAACCATATTCAAAATTATCAAATTCTTTTAAGTTTCCATCTTTATCTTTTAAATATCCAATATTTTTGGACTTAACGCCACTATTTACTTTTTCTTTGCTTTTCAAATCATAAATAACATCATCTAGATGATAATTAAACATCTTAGCAAAAAACTTTATTGTATCTATATTTTCATCAATATAATAATCCATATCATAAGTAATAACGCTCGTTTTTATTACCGATGGAATATATATATTTAATGGTAGTTTTCTGTAACTATAACCTATTTGGCTAATCGAGGGTAACACCTCATCAGCTCTATTTTCTTCTGCATTCACTTTCATATTAGTACCAATAATTGCAAAAGCAATTAATAATATAACACAAATAATAATATTTAATATCTTCACTGAAGATACTTTCTTTTCCATTTTTTGTTCCCCTCCCCAGACGAACGAATTCTATTCTATCATATAGTGGGGTTAAAAGTCAAATTTCATTCGCAGCAAAAGAAAACAAAAGTTCGACAAAACGGTCGAAATAAAAGAAAAAAGCTAGTAATCTAGCTTTCAAATAAAATCTTAATTTTTTCTAATTCTTCAGATGAAATATCTTCATTAATATATATTTTACCTTCCTTATTCAAGGTTGTAACATATATAAAATCACCAATTAATCCATCTTCAGAACCATTTACCTCTTTTAACTTATAATATACGTTTTCATCTAACATAACAGTATCTAAAACCAAATACTTTTTACCGTTATTTAGTTCAATCATTTCATCTTTAGAAAAATACATATTTCCTCCTAATTATAGCCTATGTGATACTTGTGTTTCTTTAGTATACATCTTAGGGATAACTAATGTAAGTCCCGTTAAAATATTTCCATCATCTTCAAAAAATAAAGACTCCGGATTAATTTTATTTTCGGCAATCCTTTGATCAATTAATTCTTTATTAGCATGATAAATATCAAACCAACCATTTTCATCACCACACACAGTGGCTGCTATTAGTTTTAAAGTATCACCAGTAGCCATTGTATATGTAACACTTTTTTCCTCAGGATCCTCCTTAACCTCTTCAAATTCAGGAACAATAACATCATTACCAGCTAATGAAACAAAAGCATCTTCCTTATCATTAAAGAAACTAGTATCTTGATCTACTTCACGGTCTAAAACCGGCTCATTTTCTTTAAAATTCAAAGAATTATCTTTTCCATACCCTAAAAGAGCATCTGGAGCAATGCCACTTTTTACAACCCAAGGCATAGAAGAAACCCTTTTTTCTGGTTTATAATCAACTTTTTTGCTAACTAAATCAGAAAAAACTGTCTGAGTTTCTAAGTAGTGTCGTTCATCAAAATCTCTAGCATCAGGAAAGTCTCTATCAATAGCCTCTATTAAATTAGTTGCTTCTACAATCATTTTTTGACGTTTACTAACAACACTTGCAAAAAACTCCAAGTCTTCCCTTACAGATAAAGGTAAAGAATTTAAAAAGTCATTATATCTATTTAATATAGCTTCTTTTTCTATATTTAATGATTCGACTTCACTTGAACCATACATTACACCAGAAGGACTGTGAAATTTACTTTCAATTTCCGAAAGTCTAGAGATATAATTTTCATCAGCATTATATCTTTCAAAAATAGCTTCACACTTAGCCATTGCTCCCTTTATTTCTTCATCATATGAATCAATAGAAGACTCTAATGATCTAATCCTTCTTTTAGCTTTAAAATTACAAAAATCTACACGATCTTTCTGATTTGTGAACAATAAATCCATAACTATTCACTCTCCTATTATGAATTATAGCATGACAACTAATAATTATCAATAATTGAAATCAAAAATTTTACTTAAGAACTTTTAATCATTTAAAAATGCTTAGCACCAAAGTCTTCTTTGCATTATTATTATAATTAGATATATACTCATTTTTATATTTAACTAAATTCATTATTTCTAGAATTTTGCTAATTGTGCGCTGGTCTAGCAACCTATCAGCAAGCATTTTTTGATATTTTTTAGGAGATACTCCAATTTCCTTTTTAAAAGTTTCAGAATAATATTCTAAAGAATAAAAGCCATTATCAATTGCAATTTTTAATATCGAATAATCAGAATTATTTAAGAGTTTTAAACTATAATAAATTTTCAATTTATTTATATAATCTATTAATGTGTACCCGATTTCCTTTTTAAAAAGTTTAACAATATAATATTTATTATAATGAAATGTATGAGCCAAGCCATCAAGTGTTATTTTTGTAAAAATATTATTATCAATATATACTAAAATTTTAAATATAAGCTCATTTGATCGCATGTTAACCTCTATTAAAAGAATAGCACAATATTTAAAAAAAGCCAATATTGTTTAAATTAATAAAAAAATAAGTTTTATAATATTCATAGAAAGGAGGAATAATAATGAATTATTCAGGTTATGAAAAAGAAGATAACATGAAAAAAATATTGAATAATGTATCTTTAGAAAAAGAAATTACAAGATCAGGTTTACCTGTAATATATACAGATAGTAGTGCCTATATTACTAATGAGGGACACTCTCTAGTAATAGGAAGTGCAGGTTCAGGAAAAACTCAGGCAATTATCCTGCCACTTGTTAAATTAGCAATGCTCTCAGGAGAATCATTGTTAATAAATGATCCACAAGGAGAAATATATCAAAAAACTGCAAACGAATTTAAAAACAGAAACTATAAAACAATATTATTAGATTTTAACGAATCAATATACGGTAATTATTGGAATCCATTAAAACTCGCTTATGATCTATATCAAAGCGGTAATACTGATAAAGCCGTTGATTTAATTGAAAACATCGGAATATCTCTTTTTTCTAACGATGCTAAAAATATTGATCCATTTTGGGCAAATTCTGCTAGTAGTTTATTTACAGGAATTGCTTTGTATTTATGCCAAAAAGCAAATGCAGAAGTTATGACAATAAACGAGATAAACAATTATGCTACAAAGCTGATGAAAAAAGAAGAAAGTCAAAAACTAATTGAAGAAATTGGAACAGATAATTCTATTTATCATTATTTAAGTGGCATATTATTAGCGCCTACAGATACAAAAGGTTCCATATATTCAGTATTTAGTCAAAACATAAAAAGTTTTACAAGCAGAAAAAATCTCTCTAGCACATTAAGTAAATCTGATTTTGAGATCAAGAATATTTCCAAAGAAAAAACAGTTATTTATATTACAAGTGGATTAAACAATTATTCCGAAAAATTAATACCAATATTTGTTTCCCAAGTAATTGAATGCTTAAATATCTACGGAAATAAAAAGAATTTTAATGTCGTTTTAGATGAGTTCGATAGTTTAAATCCAATGTATAAATTTGCAGAACTATTAAATTATTCAAGAGGATTAAATATATCTTTTACAGTTGTAATTTCAAGTTATATTAATTTGATAAATAAATACGGAAAAGAAACAACAGAAATTATCAAATATTGTTTTTCAAATTTAGTATATCTATATACTAATGACATATATACTATTGAAGAAATAAGTAATTGTGGTGGAAAAATTTTAAAAGACAATCAATTATTGCCTTTATTACCTGTTCAAGAATTACAAACTTTCCAAAAATTTGAAGCACTATATTTAATAACTAGAATGTTACCGTTTAAAACAACATTGATTCCAGATTATCAAATAAATTGGGGATTTAATCAAGAAGAAGCAAATTTTATAAAGAGAGACTAAAAAAAGCAAACCTAAACGGTTTGCTTTATTTTTTTAATGGCGCCTCTTACAGGACTCGGACCTGTGACCTAACGGTTAACAGCCGTGCGCTCTACCAACTGAGCTAAAGAGGCATTTCGTAAATACATAATTAATTATATGCTAAGAATTTAATTAAATCAAGAAAAATTTTAATTTTTTTATATTTTTTATTACTTTACACTACTTTTGAACAAACAAAGCCAATTATGATAAAATAATATTATATTATGGAGGCCATGATGTTTAAATTTGAAACCGACTCAAGAAGAATAAAAAAAGGACAAACCTTTATAGCATTAAAAGGCTATACCGTAGATGGACATGATTATATTGATGAAGCTATTAAAAATGGTGCTAGTTATATTATTAGTGAAAAGGACTTAAATATACCTATTCCTCATCAAAAAGTTAAAAATACTCATAATTATTTAAAAAAAATATTAAATAACAATTATAAAGAAGTAATAAAAGATTTAAAAATAATCGGTATAACTGGAACAAATGGTAAAACTACAAGCGCATATTTAACATACCAAATGCTAAATAAATTAGGAGTTAAAACTGCTTACATAGGTACCATTGGATATTATTATAATGGTGAATATTTAGAATTAGACAATACCACACCTGATATTTTAAATATATATAAATTACTTGTGCATGCGCAAGAGAATAACTGCAAAATTGTAGTTATGGAAGTAAGTGCACACTCTTTATCTTATGACAGGCTATATGGTATTAAATTTAGCGAAATCGCATTTACCAACTTAACTGAAGATCATCTAGACTACTATAAAAATATGAAAAACTATTTAAATGCTAAGTTATTAATTTTAAACAAATTAACTAGAGGCGCTAAAATAATTGTAAATATAGATGATCCAGCATATACCAAATTTCAAAAAAAGAATCATAAGGTTTTAACAATTGGTTTAAATGGTGATTATAAATTATTGGAGTATAAAACGCATCCAAATAAAACAGATCTTAAGTTTAAATATAAAAAACAAATTTATAATGTTACAATACCACTTACAAATACATATAACATATATAATTATTTAACAATGTTAAGTCTTGTTAACCAACTTGGATTTACCATTGACAGCATCATAAAATATACTAACAATTTACAAGCACCTAAAGGCAGATGTGAAGTATATGAAATAAATAATAGTTTTATAATCATAGATTATGCTCATACTCCAGATGCAGTTGAAAAAGTAATTAATGCATATAGCAAAATCAAAAAAAGGCAAATTATTACAATAATTGGTTGCGGTGGAAACAGAGATAATAAAAAAAGACCAATAATGGGAGAAATAGCCACAAAATTAAGTGATTATGTAATATTTACTAATGATAATCCAAGGACTGAAGATCCAAATAATATAATAAGTGATATATTAAAAGGTGTTAAAACAAACAATTATGAAGTTATTTTAGATAGAAAAAAAGCTATTAATAAAGGTTTAAATCTTTTAAAAAAAGATGACATTCTTTTGCTTCTCGGAAAAGGACATGAAACATATCAAATAATAGGTAATAAAAAAATACACTTTAGTGAAGCAGAAGAAATAAAACTATTTATGCAAAATAGTAATAAAAAACTATAAAACAAATTTAAGAAAGGTTTTTATGTATAAAATCATTTATAAAAACATTAATGACATTAATAAAGATGATTTATTAAACTTTTATCAATATATATACAATGAAAAAAAGAAGAAGATAGATAAACTAAAAAAAGAAACTGACAAATTAGTATCTATTTTAGGAGAATATCTTTTAGCACAATTATTAAAAAAATACTATAATATTGACTATAAAAAAGTAAAGTTTAATTATAACAAGAATGGAAAGCCATTTATTTCCAATTATAATATTTTTTTCAACATTAGCCATTCTCATAACTTTGCCGCTTGTATTATATCTGATAATGAATGTGGAATTGATATAGAACTGGTAAGGCCAGTAAATCTTAATATTATAAATACTTTCACTAATTCTAATGAAAAAGAATATATCTTAAATAATAACGCAGACGTATACTATAGATTATTTAAAATTTTTACATTAAAAGAAGCATATTTAAAAATGATGGGATCTAAAATAACTAATATCAAAAATATTAAATTTATTATTAATTCTAATGATATTAAATGCTTAGATAATAACATTATATTTTTTTCTAAATTAGACAATAATATTATTATTTCAATTTCAATCAAAAAAAGTTAAGTTTAATTTGAGATTTTTTAATTTTTTTAAAGTAAGGTTAATAGAAAACAGCCTTATTTCCATAAAAAAACGCCACACTATACTAGTGCGACGATATTTACATATGTAGCAATTGTGTATCTCGTTTGAGAAACATTTTACTACAAATGTAACTGAGATAAATCTTAATTACATATTCATTACAACAGATTTATCGATAATTTCAACCAAAGAATTATAATTTGAATGATCTTATATCAGTAATCACTGATGATGCAAATGACTTCAATA
>CACXEC010000082.1 GCA_902766545.1 uncultured Erysipelotrichaceae bacterium
AATACTGATGATTCTTTAACTAAATATAATGGCCTTATTAGTTCTAAACCTTCATAATTATCACTATGTAATTTTGGCATCATAGTTTTTATTTCTGCACCATAAAACATTGATAAAAGTGTTGTTTCGATAACATCATCAAAGTGATGGCCTAAAGCGATTTTATTACAACCTAGTTCTTTGGCTTTATTATATAGATGGCCCCTCCTCATTCTAGCGCATAAATAACAAGGGTTCCCTTCTGTTAAACTATCAACGATATTAAAAATTTCACTTTCAAATATTTCTATTGGAACATTTAATTTTTTTGCATTAGATTCTATTAATTCTCTATTTAATTTATTATAGCCGGGATCCATTACCACATATTTAGCATCAAAGTTTATTTTTCCATGGCTTTTTAATTCTTGAATACATTTAGCAAGTAAAAAGGAGTCTTTTCCTCCACTTATACATACCATTACTTTATCGCCTTCATTAATAAGTTCATATTCTTGGACTGCCTTAATAAATCTACTCCATATTTCTTTGCGATATTTTTTAATAATTGATCTTTCAATTTCTTTATATTCTTCCATAATTATCTCTTGCTTCCTGAAAGATTATATCTTAATTTAATCTTTTAGGCAAATTAAATTTTTTTCTATTTATCATTGGTGATATTTCCATCACCAGAAACAGGAATTACATCTCCTAAATATTTAGGTTTTGGTTTTATTATACACTTTAAAAAGTCTTTATTTCTGGCTAAAAATTCCCTTACTTCTCTAAAAGTAGCCCCAGTATATCTTCTATGGTTTGCTTCTACGCCTGTTGCATTAATGTTTAAGTTATTTGCTATATAAAGACTACGATATAGATGATATTTTTGCGTTACTATTATAATATTTTTAGTTTCAAATATTTCTTTAGCACGGTAAATACTGTCATATGTTGAAAATCCAGCATGATCCATGAAAATATCTTCAGAAGGTACTCCATTTTTGATAGCATATTCTTTCATTACATTTACTTCATCATATTCATCTTTGCCATGATCTCCACTCATGATTATTTTGGGAGCTTTATGTTCATAGTAAAGTATTATAGCTTCGTCTAAACGGTCTCTTAGCATAGGACTTGGTTCGCCATCCCAAACACCCGCTCCAAGAACTAGTATAGCTTCTGCGTGTGATGTGTTGATTTGTTTTTTAGTAGATAATACAACTATTAGATTAACAAAAAAGGTGTATAAACATCCTATTAATATAATTATTAAACATATTTTTATTATTTTCTTCATTTCTTCTCCAACTATTATAATCTTTTACCATTTACTAATGGACTTATATTTCTTTTTTTAATATTTGGAATATGAGTATCTGGAACATCTTCTAATTTTATATTTTTAAACTTATTTACTAATGGTTCTAGTTTTTTATCATTAAATAGATTTAATAGCTTTTCTTCATCTAAATAGTATAAATCTTCATACGAAATAATACTGTTATGAATAGCTAATTTAGTAATATCAGCAAGTAATTGCATCATATAATTGTCTTCATTTGAGTGGCAATATTTATCTATACTTTCGCTTACATCTAAGACTTTTTTGGCAACATTAAATGATTTGAAACCAATCTCATTTTCATTAAATTCATTTTTAAAAACCACTAAATCATCAATAATTTGGTCAATATCATTTTTATTAATATTTTTTGTCCAGCCAATTCCAGTTAATATAATTCCATCTAGTCTATCAGCGCACAATTTAGGCCTATCATTATCAACAATAGAATAATTTTTAAAATTAATAGTGTCTTCTAAAGCAATATGATCTTTCTTTAAGCAACCTATTAAATAGTTATCATTTTTTAAGATATGTTCAGTATATTCTTCGGTACTTTCTTGTTTTTCATAATCACCATTCATATAGTCAATGACATGAGAAAAGCATGGTGTTGCAATATCATGAAAAAGCGCTGCAATAGTTGCTTTTTTATCTTTAGTTAATTTATAGGTTAATAAAGATACAGTCATAGAATGATCGAACCTGCTTATATATTCACTAAAATTATAAATATTTTTAGATGCATAGTCCATTCCACAAAAGTAGCCAACTTTTTTTAGTCTAATTAAAGAAGGACACTTTAAGTATTTATTTAAAAATTTAGGCATTTTAGAAAATTCTAGCTTATTTAAATAATATTCTAGTAACATAATAAACCTTCTTCCAAATTAATTATAACAAAAATACAGACTCTTTTCGAGTCTGCACTTTTATTTTAATAATTATAATATCTTTTTTGATTAGATTTCTTTTGTTTTTCAGCAGTGTACATTTTTTCAAGTCTGTTTTTAATCTCTGCAATAAGTTCTCTTCTATCGCTAAATCCAGCATTTTCATCTACCTCAAAACGTCTATTGGAATTATTTGCACGATTATTTCTTGTTACAATTCTAAATTTATAACTATTTTTTCCATTATCATTTATCCTTCGAATCGTTAATTCTGGACAAACATATAAAACATAAGTTGATGTAAAATAATCCTTATTTAATAAACGTCCAATATAGTCACTTCTATTAAGAAGAGACTCAATTGATTCAAAGTTTTCTCGAACTTCCTCAGGTGTTACCTCAATCCTTCTTAAACAATCTGGCTGATAATCTCTTTGCACCTTATAATACATAAATAATTTCCCGTTTTCTTCTTTTAATAAATAGAATCGACCTGCGGGACCAAATTTGGAAGTGTCTTTCATATTAATGTATATAAAACTTTTACCAAGGGAGCATTCCTTTATTTTAGATATTGCCTCAGGAATATTATAAAAATTAGTAGTATTAATACAATCTAAAAATTCCTTAGCGTCAATTACTCCAATAATTAAAGAATTAAATAAATTTATAACTTCAGAAAGTAATTCATTAATCATTTTAATAGTATTAATATCTTTAATTGGATTTAAACTTTGCATCTTTTCATGATATTTTCTTTCAAATTCTGCATATGAAGATTTAATCATCTCATTATTAGCTAAATCTATCTTTCGTTCTACTTTTGCATAATAACCATTGATATTAATATTTAAATCACATAAATCATTACTTATATCCATTCCTTGTTTAAGGCTCTTATCTAATGCGGATATTCTACTACTAAACTGAGCTGTTTCTTCTGTTTCGCCAATTAATAACTCAATAGTACCAACTAAATCATTAAGTTTTTCTATTAAAGATAATGAATTATAATACTCTTTAATTAGTTTATCTACTTGATTTTTAAAATCCATTACCAAATTATCTAACGAAT
>CACXEC010000083.1 GCA_902766545.1 uncultured Erysipelotrichaceae bacterium
GCTTGGCTACTAGAGCCATTTGACTCTAAGATCTCACTAACTACTCTAACTGTATAAGGAAATTCTTCTTCACTTGGCATTACTTGAAGTAGTGCTCGCTCTCCTAGGGCTCCATGACCTATTTCACGTCTACCAGGAGCACCATATCTACCAGTTTCACCTACACTAAAGTTAGGAAAATTATAGTGAAGCATAAATCTCTTAGTATCTTCTAATCCTAAGCCATCTAAAATTTGATGTTCACCAATTGCACCTAGTGTTGTTGTAGCAAGAGCTTGAGTTTGACCTCTGGTAAATACAGCAGAACCATGAGTTCTTGGAAGTAAATCAATATAAGCAGAAAGTGGCCTTATTTCATCAACTTTTCTTCCATCAGGTCTAACCTTTTTATTAGTAATTAAATCTCTAACTACTTCACCTTCAATAGAATCAACAATCTTTTTTGCGTTTTTAGCAGCATTCTCATCTTCAGGATATATTTCTGTAAAATGAGCAACTGTATCTTCCTTTATTTCATCAATTCTTGCATAAGATTCTATTTTATCCTTAATTTGAACAGCATTTAGCATATCCTCTTCAGCATAAGATTTTACTTCTTTTTCAAATTCTGGATCAATTTTAGCAAGTTCAACCTCAACTTTTTCTTTACCTACAACGTCAATAATACTCTCTTGAAACTCACAAAGCATTTTAACATGCTTTTGACCAAACATTAAAGCTTCAAGCATTTCTTTTTCACTTACTTGTTTAGCGCCAGCTTCAATCATACAAATATCATCTTTAGTACCAGCTACTGTTACAGTAAGTTCACAGTTATCAATTTGATCAGCAGTTGGATTAATAATATATTCTTTACCAATTTTACCAACTACTACCCCAGCAACAGGACCATCAAATGGAATTTTAGATATTCCAAGTGCAAGTGATGAACCGAATAAAGCTGTCATTTCTGGACTATTATTTGGATCTACTGATAAAACAGTATTAATTACTTGTACTTCATTTCTAAAATTTTCATCAAACATTGGTCTAATTGGTCTATCAATTTGTCTTGCAGCAAGTGTTGCAGCATCAGAAGGTCTTCCTTCTCTTTTGATAAAACCACCAGGTATCTTTCCTACAGAATATAATTTTTCATTATATACTACGGTAAGGGGAAAGAAATCTCCTGTTCCAACTGTATCACTCATTACAGCAGCTGTTAATATTACCGTATCTCCATATCGAACTAATACAGCACCATCAGCCTGTTTAGCAAGCTCTCCAGTTTCAACTACGATTTCTCTTCCTAAAAAATCATATTTAAATTCTTTCTTCATTTTTATAACCCTTTCATAAATAAAAAGACACTAAAAAAGTTAGTGCCCTATTTTCTAATATTTAATTTCTTTATAACTTCACGATATCTAACAACATCAGTTTTCTTTAAATAATCTAATAAACTACGTCTTTTACCAATCATGATATAAAGTCCTCTTTTTGAGTGATAATCATGTTTATTATCTTTTAAATGTTCTGTTAAATTGTTAATTTCATCAGTAAGTACAGCTATTTGATATCCAGTATCACCAGTATTAGTTTTTCCACCAGTAAATTCTTCTAATCTCTTAGCTTTTTGTTCTTTAGTTACTGCCATTATTATCCTTCCTTTCTAATATAATCGGTCATACCCTAGAATGAAATCGGAAGACAAATCCAATCCAAGATAAAACTTCTAGTTAATTATATTATATATACAAATAAAAATCAATCAAATTATTATTAAAATCACTATTTAAGCGCAATAAAAGTGCATAAAGCACTTTTATTTTAGGGAATTATCCCAATCTATTTAAAACACTAATTAGTGTACTTAATATTTTATGGTATTTATTGTAAAAAAGTGTAATAAATATAACTAGTTTTTTAATTAAATCCGGCTTAACTTTTATTTATTTATATTTTTAAACATAATACTTTCATCTTGATCCGTTCTATATATTTTGTCTCTAAATAATTAAATACCTCTTTATTTGGATGACCATACCTATTATTCTTTCCAACACTTATAATAGAATATTTGGGATTAATCTCATTTATAAAATCTTTTCCACTACTTGTCCTACTTCCATGATGACCTACTTTTAATACATCTACATCTGGTAAGTTATATTTACTTAATATCTCTTTTTCAGTTGTTGTAGATGCATCTCCCATAAACATAAATCTATAACCATCAAGTTCTGTATATATAACATTTGAATTATCATTTTCATTATCATATTCCTTAGTCTGTAAAAAATATAATTTATTCTTATCTATATTTAATTCTTTAATGCATGAATAATACTTTATTTTCTTTTTATCTAAAACTTTAATTAAATCTTTTTCTAAATCATTAAACTCACCGCAATTAAATATAACTTTCTCTACTTTGAAGTTTTGAACTAAATTAATAGCTTCTCCAATATGATCATAATCGCCATGAGTTAAGATTAAATAATTTAATTTTGTATAGCCTAAACTTTTAATAAACTTTACTGTATTTTGGCTTATATCATTATCTCTTAAACCGCCAGTATCAATTAATGTCGTTTTGTTTGGAATTACATAAAGTATACTATCGCCTTGACCGACATCTAAAAAATATACTCCTTTATTGTAAAAAATTAACAATTTTAAACTCAATATTAATAAAAAATTTATAATCAAATATTTAATATTGTTGGACTGAATAAAAAGTAATAATAGAACATAATAAAAAATAAAATAAATAATATTTACTTTAGGAATAACTACATTAATTGCTAATATATTTAAAAAATTATTTATGTTTTCTAAAATAAAAATCATTAATGAAAAAACTGGCTCAATAAAAGGCAACACAAAAGTTAACAAACTTAAAGGATAAATAATTAAACTAATTAAAGGAACTAAAATTAAATTATTTATGACTGATAAAAGATTTATTTCATAGTTTAAACTTAAAGTAATTGGTAAACTAAATAAAAACGCAATTAAACTAATTAATAACAAATTATAAAAATAGTTTTTTTTAAAATATTTTCTACATATTATCAATCCATAAGTAACTACTATAGAATATAAAAAACCATAATCAAATAGAAAAAAAGGATTAAATAATAACATAAGTGATATTGTAATTAATAAAATATATTTAATATCTATATTTAATTCATATCTACTATTGATTTTAAATAAAATAAAAAATACTAAACTACGTGTTAAGCTAGCAGAATAATTAGTAATTAATATATATAATATTAAAAAAACAATAACCATTATATCTTTTTGTCTGAATTTTTTAAAAAAGAAATATAAAATACTAGATAGTAAACTTATGTGCATTCCACTTAAAGCAAAAAGATGACTAACACCATTAACTTGGTAACTATCATACATATCTAATTCGTTTTTGTCACCTAAAATAAATGCCTTAATATACCCGCTATTTCTTAATTTATCAGTCCTCTTAAATAAAGCATCTTTAATTTTAAATATAATATTAGTATTTTTACTTATAACATTTATGGATTTAATTTTAGCTAAATAAAAAATACTATTTTTATTTAAATACTTTTTATAATTAAAAGTATTTGGAATGCTATTGTTTTTTGGCTTATAAAAACTACCTTTGATAATTACTTTATCGCCTAGATTAATATTTAAAGTTCCATCATAATAGCCAATAATTGTGTCTATATTTTTTATCTTTATTTTATATTTATTATTAGAATAATATATATGGGTTACTGTTCCAATATAATCATTTTGAGGTTTTTCTTTAGGAAAACGATTATTTACTCTAAAAAAACTAATTATTAGTGAAATAATTAGTATTATATAATATAGATATTTAAACTGTAATATAGTCCTTAATTTTCTCAAATAGTGATTCACCTAACCCAGAAACATTTTTAATATCATTAATATCTTTAAATAAGCCGTTATTATTACGATATTCAATTATTGATTTGGCTTTAGCTTCGCCAATACCAGATAAAGATGTCAAAGCATTTACATCAGCATAATTAATATTAATTTTTGAACTATCATGATTAATAGATATACAATTATCAACAGGTGTTTCCGTAACTATACAAGGAACATTATCATAATTAAAAGCTTCTTTTTCTTCACTTTTAATATTTTGACTATTTTCTATAGTGCATTCATTAACTTTAATAACTTCACAATTACATTCTTTTTTATTTGTTTTACTATACTCTGATTTTGTAAAAACATATACAACCATCTCATTAGTTAGTTTTTTACTCAAATTAATATTATTGGTTATACCATTTTTACTTATCCCACCAGCCGCATTAATGGCATCAATTATTCTATCACCTTCATTTAAAGAATAAACGCCACTTTTTTTTACAGCCCCTTTAACATCAACAACAATTTTCTTATCATTTTCAACATTCTTTTCATTTTGAATATTTATTTCATTATCATAACTAATTGCATCAGCTTCAAGTTTTGTTTTACTCAAATATATTAATACAAAAGCTCCCAGTATTAAGAATCCTCCTATAATAAAAAATAATTTTTGATATTTTTTTAACATATCTTTTTCCTCCTTTCAACAGTTATATTACCTAAAAAAGTATTTAATCCTTTTTATTTATTCTATATGTTTATAAAAAAATAAAAACTGCAAATAATTTATGCAGTTCTTATTCATTTGGATAAATAATATTTACTGAATATAATTTTTTATCTAACTTATTTATAATCTTTAAAGCATCAGCATTATTTAAAGAACGATATATTGTATAAATATCTGTAAGTACTGTATTATACATTAAAATATCATCTTGAATATCCATATTAACGGATTCAATACTATCAAACATCCAAATTAAATCACTAAGAGATATTTTTATCTTTCGCTTAATATCTTCATTAGTTAATGTCATATTATCAAAAGTATCTTTAACACGGTTTACAAAATAATCTGGATAGTCCGTATCAGTTTTAAATAGTTGAATATAATAATCATCTGTTTCCGTCAAACTATTTTCAATAGATCTATTAATTATACCATTGCTTTTCATTTCCTCGTTTAAAATAGAGGTTGAACCAAAGTTAATTTTAACTATCAAATTTAAGTATAATCTTAAAGCAACATTAGAAATTTTAAGTGATTTAAAATTAGATTTGGGAATTTTAATTCCTATGATCACTTTACTTTTATTAACATTCATTTTAGATTCTTCATACTCGCTATTTACTTCAAAAGGTTCACTATTTCCTAATAATGACGGATTTTTAAATGGTTCAAAGCTAAAACTTTTCATTTTCTCATTAATAATTGCAATAGCTTCTTCCGGATTAAAATTACCAGTAATAATCATGAACATATTTTCTGGATGATAAAAAGTATTATATACGTTTTTTATCATATCTACAGTTATTTCTTTTAAATCTTTTATATTACCACTTACACGTTCACGACGTTTATCATTAACATATATATTTTGCTTTAATTTATCAATAAGAACATATGAAGGATTATCATCATACATTTTAATTTCTTCGGATATAATCCCTCTTTCACTGTTTACGACTTCTTTAGTAAAATATGGAGTATAAACATATTTTATTAAATATTCTAAATTTTCTTTAAATTTAGAATTTGCAAAAACTTCATAACAAGTTACATTATAAGATGTAAAAGCATTTGCGGAAGAACCCAATTTAGTAAAATACTCAAAAGCATCTCCATCTGGCATTTTAAACATTAAATGTTCTAAATAATGGGCAATACCACTTGGATTATGACATTCTTCACCATCACATTCATAATCTGTATAAATTGATCCATACTTTACATTTAGAGTAATATAAAAGTTTTGAATATTTAAATTTTGAACCATGTAAATATTTAAACCACAGTCAAGTTTTTCGGTATATAAAGTTTCTTTAGCACCTAAAAATTCAATTTTCTTCATGATTTCCTCCTGCTAGAGTATAAACTACACTAATACTGATCTTTTTAGCTACATTATAAATATCTTCTTTAGTTACATTTTTATAAGTTTTAATTCTAGTTTCTAAATCATCAAGGGTATGTAAGTCTTCAAAATAATAATTATCAATAATCCTTCCTAAATCATCTTTTACATAATTTAAACTTGTAATAACAAACTCTTTAGCATCATTAATTTCATCATCACTAATATTTTTTGCCATATCCTTAATACAACTTTTAATAAGTTTAATAGCTTTATCATTAGAATTAGCATCAACTCCAGTGGTTATTAAAATTAATCCATCGTACTTTTGATAAACTGAATTTACACTATAACATAAAGAATTTTCTTCTCTTAATTTTTTGTATAGCTTAGTTTGAAGTGCTCCACCACCTAAAATCATATTATATAAGTTAGCAACATATTTTTTTTCATAATCAGTTAAGTTATTCAAATTAAGAATAATCGAAATATTTGACTGAGCAGCGCTGAAATTTTCAGTATAATTTTGTTCTTTAACTTTTTTATTTTTAAAATACAAATTCACTTCATGATTCTTAATAGTTTTAAATTTAGCATATTCACTTATATATTTTTCAACTTCATCCATATTAATATCCCCAATAACAAAGATATCAACATAGTCATTTTTTATCATATCTTCATAATAAGAATATAAGTTTTCCGGGGTTATATCTTCTAAACTAGAAATGGTTCCTAAACTACTATAAGCTGATGGAGTATCCTTAAGTTTACCAATAGCATTTAAAACAGACAATCTTTTGGGATTTTCAATAGCTGAATTTATACTATCTCTAAGTCTTTCCTTTATTAAATTAAATGTTTTACTATCAAACTCACGTACACTAACATTAGGATTAAAAATAATATCAAAAAACAATTTTATAGATTCTTTTGTCATAGACTTTTCAGTATATTGAGGATTTAAGTAATCAATAGAAATATTAGAAATATATGCGCTACCGACTTTAGATGAATTACCATAAATTGAAGCCCCATATAAATCTTCTAATTTTAGTAATAATTTTCTTCTGGATGGATAATTATAACTATTTTCACACAACATTCTAATTAAAAATTGTCTTTTAGTTAAATCATTAACATTAACGTTATTTCTAAAAATAACATCAATATGACACATTTTAAACTTATCAGTTTTAATCAAATGTAAATTATAACCGGGATAATACTTTTTTCTATATTCCATATAAAGCCTCCTTTTTTATTATAAGTATTTTTTTCATATTTATAATGACATTATACCATATTTTTTGTTATAATTTATAAGAAAGGTAGGAATTTTATGAACCCTATACATATCGTTACAGATAAAGAAAATATTGCTTCACTTGTTTTATTACCAGGAGACCCATTAAGGGCTAAATACATTGCTAAACACTATTTAAAAGGAGCTAAGCTTATAAATAATGTTAGAAATATGTTTGGATATACTGGAACATATAAAGGCAAAAGAATAACCGTTATTGGCTCAGGAATGGGAATTCCAAGTGCATCATTATACGCCTATGAATTGTATAAGTTTTATGATGTAAAAAAAATAATAAGAATTGGCTCTGCTGGAGCTTTATCTCCAGATGTTCATGTTAGAGATATTATTTTAGCAAGAAATGCTTATTCCGATTCAAATTTCAGATTTGCTCTTACTAAAAACACTTCTAAAAAAATATCTTCTTCTAATAACCTAAATCAGCTTATTACAAACACATCTAAAAAATTAGATATTCCAATTAAGGTAGGAACAATATATACCTCTGAAGTATTTGACGTTTACGAACCAATTGATCATTTATTAAATAAAATCCCCGAAAATGTTAAACTATTAGCTGGAGAGATGGAAGCTTTTGGAATATTTACAGTAGCAAATTTTCTAAAAAAAGAAGCAACATGTCTCGTTTCTATTTCTGATAGTAAATTTGAAAAAGGTCAAGATCTTACGGCTAAAGAAAGACAAACCACATTAAATCAAATGATTGAACTTGCCCTTGAAGCAATAAAATAAACTTACTGATAGTAAGTTTATTTTATTATTTAGAATACTTTTTCTTTATACCTACAAACTCTGAAGGAGGTAAAGGTAGTTCTTTAGTTAAAGGTTTCCATAAGTGTCTAGTGTGTCCATCATAAGGAAGTACATTACTATGAATTTGAATTACTGCTTCATCACCATTAAATTCAGTTTCTTTTATTATACACATTTCTTCCCAAGTAGGATATCTTTCTAAGATATCTCCTTTCTTAGTAAGTATTTCAACTAAAATATGCTCCCAATTTAAGGATCTACGAACAGTAACTTTGGTATTTAAATCTTTTCTCTTTATTATTTCTTCACTGATTGTAACTTCATTTTTTAAATCATCCTCTGTTGGAATTGGCATTTCTTTAACAGTTGGTTTCCATAAATGTAATACATACGGATGTTCATTCACGTAATCTTCTGTTTTGGGATGAATTTCAACAACATCTTCTATACTATCAAAAAACATTTCTTTAATTTTACAAACATCATTCCATTTAGGAATTTTTTTTTCAAATTTACCATTTTCTGTAAGTAAACAAAAGCTTACATGATCCCATCCACCACCAGTTGTCGCATATACTTGATAATAACCTTTTGCTTTAGGTATCCAAAAAAAGCCAACTTTATTATCTCCATAACTTCCATCATAGAGTCTTTTACGATACCTATCAAAATATCTTAAATTTTTCATATGTTTTTTCCCCCCCATTAAAAACAGGTGCTATTGTAACAAAAAAACTTGAATTAATCAACTAATTCAAGTCTTATTTGCATTGCATCGTCACCCTTACGTTCATTTAATTTAATTAAACGAGTATATCCACCATTACGGCTTTCATAACGAGGCGCAAGCTCATTAAATAATTTATTAACAGCTACTTTATCATTTTGTAAAAAAGCTAGAGCTTTTCTACGTGACACTAAAGATCCATCTTTAGCATAAGTAATCATTTTATCAACAAATTTTCTTACTTCTTTTGCTCTTGCATCAGTAGTAACAACATATTCGTTTTTAATTACATCTTTAGTAAGTCCTGCTAATATACTTCTTCTTATTCTTGTTTCTCTACCAAGTTTACGATATAACATACTAAAACCTACTTTCTAATCGCGGAACTTTAGTCCCATTTCATTAACTTTATCAATAACTTCTTTTAAAGACTTCTTTCCTAAATTACGGATCTTAGTAACATCAATTTCTCTCTTATCAATAAGATCTTGCATTGTATGAATTCCCGCTCTTTTTAAACAATTATAAGCTCTTACAGAGAATTCAATCTCTTCAATAGGAGTTTCTAAAGTCTTAGTAATTTGATCTACTTTCTTTTCAGCAATAATACCAGTAACATCAGCAATTGCATTTAAGTCAGCAATAATATTTAAATGTTCAATTAAAATTTTTGATGCTAACGCCATTGCTTCTTCTGGACTCATTGAACCGTTAGTATAAACTTCCATGATTAATTTATCATAGTTTTCATTATGACCAACACGAGCACCTTCAACTTCATAAGCCACTCTTTCAATTGGACTATAAAGTGAATCAATTGGTATTAATCCTTGAACAGCATCTCCTAATATTTTTTTATTTTCAGATGCATCAACATATCCACGACCATTTCCTACAGTCATTTCCATGTTTATTTTTCCGCCCTTAACTAGATTACAAATAACTAAATCAGGGTTAACTATTTCGATATCAGCATCAACTTCAATATCACCAGCTTTAACAGGTCCTTCAGTATCAGCAGATAATCTTATAGTTTTATTATCCTTCGTATGATTTTTAATTACGACACTTTTTAAATTAAGTACAATTGAAGTAACATCTTCAACTACACCATCTATCTTTTGAAATTCATGCATTACACCATCTATTTTAACAGATGTAATTGCAGAACCAGGCATAGATGATAGCATAACTCTTCTAAGTGCATTACCAATAGTTGTTCCAAAACCTCTTTCCAAAGGTTCTAATTCAAATTTACCATAATTATTTTTTTCAATATATTCAGTAATTTTGTACTCCGGTTTTTCAAAATTCATATTTTAATCCCCTTCCTTAATTTCTTGGACGTTTTGGTGGTCTACAACCATTATGTGGTACTGGTGTTTCATCATTAATAGCAGTAATTTCTAAACCAGCAGCTTGTAGTGAACGAATAGCATTTTCTCTA
>CACXEC010000084.1 GCA_902766545.1 uncultured Erysipelotrichaceae bacterium
GCATCTCCTAAAAACTCCAATCTCTCATACGATTCAATATTGTGTTCATTTGCATACGAAGTATGAGTTAAAGCTTCATTATATAAATCAATATTAGTATAATTTATATTTAGTTTATCTAATAAATTAGTAATTTGCATAATACTCCTTTCCGAAACTATTATACCATCTATTAAAAAATTATAAAATAGTGTTTTACTTTTTTTTATATTTTTAGTATAATTGTTTTATGAAATGGTTACTTATTAAATTAATTAGATTATATCAAAGTATTCCTAGTAATATTCATTTATATTGTAGACATTATCCAACATGTTCTAATTATGCAATTGATGCTATCAATGAATATGGAAGCCTAAAAGGTAGTTATATGTCTATTAAACGAATAATAAAATGTAATCCACTTGGAAAACCCGGATATGATCCCGTAAAGAATAAAAGGAGTTAGTATATGAAAAAAATATTTAGTTTAATAATTTGTATTGTTTTATTATTGATAACAAGTGGTTGTCAAGACAATTCTAGTATGGAAGATATAAACATTTACACAACAGCTTATCCTATTGAATACATTGTATCTAGATTATATGATAAACATAGTACTATTAGAAGCATTTATCCTAATGGTGTAGATATTAATGAATATAAGCTAACAGACGTATTACTTAGTGAATATAGTGGTAAAGCTGATATGTTTATATTTAATGGTCTATCCAATGAAAAAAACTATTTAAAACCTATGCTTAAAAAAAATAAACATTTAAAAATTATTGATGTTACATCTGATGTATCATATGATAAAAATGGTTATGAAGAATTATGGTTAAATCCATCAAAATTACTTACTATTGCAAATAACATAAAGAAAGGATTTAATGAATACACTGAAGCAAAATATTTAAAAAATGATATTGATAAAAAATATCAAGATTTAAAAGTAGACTTAACTAATTTAGAAGCCAAGTTTAGAGATACAATTAAAAATGCTAATAATAAAAACATAATCGTTAGTGACGATATACTATTATTTTTAAATGATTATGGTGCAAATGTCATATCTTTAGATTCTGATAATGAAGAATATGAAAAAAATATAGCTCAAGCTAGAAGTTTAATAAATAGCAATCAAGTTAAACACATTTACTTAAAAGATGATGAAAATAACGAAATAATTAATTCTTTAGTTGAAGGCACTAGCGTTGAGAAAGTTAGTATTAATACTCTATCTACTTTAACTGATGAAGAAAGAAATAATTATGATTATATTTCACTAATGACTGAGAACTTAGAAAAAATAAAAAAAGAATTATATAACTAAAAAGATTGATTAATTTAAATCTTTTTTATATATAATATACTTTTTCACTTAATTCTTCTTTTACATAATCATTATGTTTATAATTATCACTAGATAATCTATTAGATACTAAATCTGAAATAGATAATATTTCTTTAATATTAACATTAGGCTTAGAATATAAAAACATAACTTTGTGAAACAAATCATTAACTGCCTCTTCTAAATCTTGTTCTTTTGCATCCATTCTAACATCAAATATTCTTTCAATGCCTAAAAATTCAGGAGATAGACTATTATTAATCATTTTATTTAAAACTATTTTAAATATATCTATCTTATCCATGATTTTTAAATTAGAAACCACTCTATTATTAATATCAAGCAATTGAACTGCATGCTTATTTGAATAAGCATATATACCAGCATTATACTTATTACCAACTATTTTCTTTATATCAATAAATCCGTTTTTCATTATAATCACCTTTTTCTTTTAACAATTCCTTACTAAAATCTATATCATATGTAAGCATACATAAATACATATTAACATATAATAAAAATCTATTTAATAACTCTTTATTTTTTTTATAATATTTCTTTATTTTTAATTTTATATCAAGCCATAAATTACATAAAAACAAATCTGTATCACAATCTTCATAAGATATTTTATTAAAAATCTTATCTAAATTACTAATACTCTTTTCATTCATATGACCTTTTATAATACCTTTATTAAAACTAATCATTATTTTTCTCTTAGTTTCAAAATCAAGACATTTTACATTTTCCATTTCATCATTCCTTTATCAAAATGTTTTTTTGCGCACACGATTAAAGATTTTATCAGACTTTAAAAAAAAATGCAAATTAAAATTATGGATTAAATACCATAATTTTATATTAGAATTAATTATTTTTTATTATCTAAAAATTTGAATGCTACGGTTGCAAGAGCAGATCCAAATAAAGGTGCAAGTACAAATATCCAAACTTGTTTTAATGCTTCTCCACCAAGTAGAATAGCTGGTCCTAAACTTCTA
>CACXEC010000085.1 GCA_902766545.1 uncultured Erysipelotrichaceae bacterium
CGAATAGACCAGAAGGAGGATAGAAAAAATGGAAAACTATGAAATAATGTTTATAGTAAAACCAACATTAGAGGAAGATGCAATTAAAAGTACCGTAAAATCTTTAGAGGATGTACTTACTAAATTAAAAGCAAACCCCTATATTGATTCAGAATATGTAAAGATATTAATAGAAGCACTTATTAATTCTACTAATGATATAAAATGGTATGAATATATTAGTAAAATAAATAGTAAATTTCCTTTTGAAACTCAGAAGGAAATAAAATTCTTAATAAGTAAAATTGAAAACTTTCTAGATATGCATAGTGCCTATCATCATGGGATTGATTTTTAATGTTAATAAATAACTGTTTATTAACATTTTTTTATTTGCATATACTTTATTAGTATGCTATAATACTTCGTGAGCGAAAGCTCCTTGCTTTATTTAACTAATAAAGCCGAATAGACCAGAAGGAGGATAGAAATAATGGAAAACTATGAAATAATGTTTATAGTAAAACCTACTCTTGAAGAATCTGTAATCAAAGATACTGTAAAAGCATTAGAAACTATAATTACAGATATGAAAGGAAAAGTTACAACAAAAGATATGGGCAAAAGAGAACTAGCTTATCCTATCAAAAAAGAAATTAGTGGATTTTACTACTTATTTACTGTAGAAGCTAAACATGAAGCAATTGCAGAATTTGATCGTAAGATTAGACTTAATGAAAACATTTTAAGACATCAAATTATTAAATTAGATGAGGAGTAATTTATGAATAATGTATCATTAGTTGGAAGACTAGTTAGAGATCCAGAACTTAGAACAGTTAGTACAGGGAATACTACTTGTAGTTTTTCTCTAGCAATTAATCGTACATTTACAAACGCTAATGGCGAAAGAGAAACTGATTTCATCAATTGTGTAATTTGGGGAAAACAAGCTGAAAATTTAGCTAAGTATTGTACTAAAGGCTCATTAATAGGAGTTACTGGAAGAATTCAAACAAGAAATTACGATGGTCAAGATGGAAAAAAAGTATATGTAACAGAAGTTGCTGCGAATAACATTACTTTTTTAGGAAGTCGTAATTCAAATAGTGGAACAGAACCATCTTTTGACGATGTTCCGAATTCAAATAGTAATAACATTGAAACTACAGATCTTACTGAAGATCCATTTAAAGATTTTGGATCTGAAGTTGTTTTAAGTGATGATGACTTACCATTTTAGAAAGGAATTAAATAATGGCTGAATTTTATAGAAAAAAGAAAAAAATCTGCCAAATGTGTGCAGGTAAAGATGTAGATTATAAAGACGTAGCTATTGTTAGTAAATATATTAATGATAAAGGCAAAATAATGCCACGTAGAATGACAGGAGCATGTGCTAAACATCAAAGATATATTGCTAAACAAATAAAAAGAGCTCGTTTTATGGCTTTAATACCATTTGTAAAATAGAACCTTAAAGGTTCTTTTTTATATTCTACAATTAAAATCAAATACTAAGTATCTTTTTTTGATATAATTTGTTATAATACATTGTAGTTAGGTGGGATCATTTATGAAAGTTATATTATTAAAAGATGTTAAAAAGCAAGGGAAAAAAGACCAAATAATTGAAGTAAGTGATGGTTATGCCCAAAACTATTTAATTAAACAAGGACTTGCAGTTAAATACACACCAGCCAGCAAGAACATACTAGATAATGAAATAAATGAAAGAAATCTTAACGAACAAGCACTTATAAGTGAGTGTCAAAAGATTAAAGAACAAATAGAGAAAACTGATTTGATATTTAAAGTTAAAATTGGAGCATCAGGAAAAATTTTTGGTAGTATTTCATCTAAACAAATTGCTGAAGAATTAGCAAAAAAGAATATTAAAGTTGATAAAAAAACAATTAAAATAGATCATGCAATAGATACATTAGGTATTAACCTTGTTGACATTGTATTACACAAAAAAGTACAAGCACAATTAAAAGTAATATTAAAAGAGGTATAAGATGGCTGAAAGAAAGTTACCCCAGAATTTAGAAGCAGAAGAAAATGTTTTAGGTTGTGCATTTTTGACTAATTATGCATTAGATAAGGTTTGCGAAGAATTATCAGAGGATATGTTTTTTAGTGAGCCTAATAAGCGCATATTTAATGCAATATATAATCTTCATCAAAATAAAATACCATTAGACTCAGCTACAGTAAAAAATGAGATAGAAAAAAAAGGAAGTATTAACGCAATAGGTGGAATTGAATATCTTTCTGAAGTTATAGATTCCGTTATAACAGCGGCCAATGTAGATTATTATATTGATATAGTACGAGAAAAAGCATTAAGAAGAAAACTTATAGATGTAACTAATTCAATAACAACAAATGCATATAATGAAGAAGAAGACACCAATGATTTAATAGAAGATGCTGAAAAAAAGATTTTTACCGTAACAAAAGCTAGAAAAGCAGGAGAATTTAAAACTATTGGAGAAGTAATGAGAAGCGCTCAATTACAATTAGAAAATCTGGCTAAAAATCAAGCTGAAATTACAGGAGTACCATCTGGATTTTATGATTTAGATCGTATAACAAGTGGATTTCATGAAAGAGAATTAATTATTCTAGCTGCTCGTCCAGCAATGGGAAAAACAGCATTAGGATTAAATATTGCAATTAATGCTGCAAAAGCTACTAAAAGAGGTGTAGCAGTATTTAATATGGAAATGAGTGCGGAACAACTAGCCATGAGAATGATTGCTGCAACTGGTGGAATCGAAATGAATAAATTAAAAACCGGTCGTTTAGAACATAATGATTGGAAGAAAGTTAATGAAGCAATGAGTGAGCTAGGAGAAACATATCTTTATATTGAGGATTCAAGTGGAATGACAATTTCTGAAATTAGAGCAAAATGTCGTAGATTAGCTACTCAGGATAAAGGTTTATCATTAATTGTAATCGATTATTTACAATTAATTAATGGTAGTTCACGATATGAGGGAAATCGTCAACAAGAAGTATCTGAAATATCTCGTTCACTAAAAACCATGGCCATGGAATTAAATGTTCCAGTAATAGCTTTAGCCCAACTTTCACGTAGTGTCGAACTTCGTGAAAATAAAAGACCTATTATGTCAGATTTAAGAGAATCTGGTTCTATTGAGCAAGATGCTGATATAGTAGCATTCTTATATCGTGATGATTATTATAATAAAATATCTAATGAAACCAACGATGTATCAGTAAGTGAATTAATAATTGGAAAACATCGTAATGGAAGTACAGGAACAATTGAATTATTATTTGAAAAAACTATGAGTAATTTTAGAAATTACATAAAAAAAGATGAAAATAAATAAAAGAAGTGATAATATGAAATTAAAAAATAATGTAATCGCCATATTAATAACCATTCTTATTGGTGCTTTTTTGCTTTTTGCAAGCACATTTGGCGAATCGCTTGCTTCACCAAATGAAGTTTATGAAATCTATCTAAATGGAAAATCTATTGGATATATAAAAAACAAAGAAGAATTTTTAGAATTAATTGATCATAAACAAGAAGAAATTAAAAATAAATTTAATATTGATAAAGTATATCCTCCTGAAGGATTAAAGATAACAAAGACTTCAACTTACAATAGTAACATTAAATCCACAGAAGAAATATATCACATAATTGATAATATTGTTCCATTTACTATTGAAGGATATACTGTAACTATAAAAAATGATAATAAGAAACCTTTATATATTTACACATTAAGCAAAGATTATTTTGAAAAAGCGTTTTATAATGTAGTATCAGCCTTTGTAGGGGAAGAACAATTAAATGCATATAAAAACAGTACTCAAAAAGAAATTAGTGACGAAGGTGAAAGAGTTGAATCAATATATTGGGAAGATGAAATCACTATAAAAAAATCATTAATTAGTAGTAAAGAAAATATATTTACATCTAGCGAAGATTTAAGTAAATACTTATTATTTGGTACTACTGAAAAACAAAAAAGTTATATAGTAAAAGATGGGGATACTATTTCCGATATAATTGATAAAAATAATTTAAGTATTGAAGAGTTTTTAGTAGCTAATCCAGATATTCCTGATAAAGATATTTTACTTGCGAAAAACCAAGAAGTATCTATTGGTTTAATATCACCGGTAGTTACGATTGTTCATGAAGTAGAAAAAATCGAGAAGATAACAAATAAATATGAGACGGAATACACTAAAGACAGTTCATTATACAAAGGAAGCACTAAGGTAATACAAGAAGGATCAAATGGAATTGATAGGGTAACTGAAAAAATTCAATATCGTAATGGAGAAATAATTCAGTTAGTTATTGGAAAATCTGAGGAAATTGTTCCTACAGTAAATCGTATTATTGCTAAAGGAACTAAGTCAGATCCAGTATATAATTTTGAACCAATTATTGTTGGTGACGAATGGCTGTGGCCTACTATAAAACCATATGTAATAACTAGTAGATTCGCTTGGAGATGGGGAAGACATCACAATGGAATAGATATCTCAGGATGTGGATTTGGATCTCCGATTTATGCGGCTATGGATGGCGTTGTAACTGAGGTTAATTCAAGTTGTTCTAATCAGGGCTATTATGGTAATAGTTGTGGTCGCCAGTGGGGAAATTATGTTAGAATTTCTGTTAATAATGGAGAGTTCACACTAATATATGCCCATTTAAGAAATGATATAAAAGTATCTGTTGGGCAATCTGTTACACGTGGTAAACAAATTGGAACTATGGGTAACAGTGGTTCATCAACTGGAACTCATCTACATTTTGGTGTACTAGATTCTAGCAGTAATTATATTAACCCATGTAGGATATACTCATGTTAGTTAGTGTTTTAGCAAGTGGTTCAAAAGGGAACTGTACATTAATTAAAACTAATTATAATAATATTTTAATTGATGCTGGGACAACTCTTAGATATATTAATGAAAAACTAAAAGAGAATGGTATAATGTTAAAGGATATTAACTATATACTTATTTCTCATACCCATTCTGATCATGTTTCAGCACTTAAAAGTATTATTAACAAATATAAACCAATCATTATTTTATCTAAATTAATGTATGACGACTTAGATTTTTTAAAAGATTATCCAAATATTATATTCTTAACTGATTTAATCGATACAGGGGATTTTACGGTTGAAAACATTAAGACAAGCCATGACACAACAGACAGTAGAGGATACATTATAACTAGTGGATCTTCTTCATTAGTTCAGATAACAGATACGGGATATTTAAATCAAAAATACTTTTCAAAACTAAAAAATAAGAATTTATATATTATGGAAAGTAATCATAATATAGAAATGTTAATGCATGGTAAATATCCTAAATGGCTTAAAAATAGAGTCGCAAGTGATGTTGGCCACCTTTCAAATGAATCATCATCATTTTACTTAAGTAATTTAATTGGCCCAAATACCAAAAAAATTATACTTGCTCATCTTAGTGAAGAAAACAATACACCAGATCTTGCCTTAAAAACATTAGAAAAAGAACTAAAGGAAAAGAATATTACTTTTACTGATTATGAAGTAGCTAAACAAAATGAAAAAACGGAGCTAGTTGAAGTATGATAAGGATTATATGTGCTGGAAAAATCAAAGAACAATATTTAGTTAACCTAATAGAAGATTATTTAAAAAGAATTAACAAATATCACAAAACAGAAGTAGTTGAAGTTCCTGATTCAACAATTGAAGATGAATCCGAAAGAATAATTTCTAAATTAAATAATAAAAGCTACAAAATAGCCTTATCAATTGATGGCACTAAAATATCATCTGCTGAATTTGCGAAGCTTATTGATAAATCACTAATGATTTATAGTAATATAGATTTTATAATAGGTGGGTCAAATGGATTAAGTAAGAAAGTTCTAGACATAGTTAATTACCAACTATCATTTAGTGATTTAACTTTTCCTCATGGCTTATTTAGAGGAATCCTTTTAGAACAAATATATCGTAGTTTTAAAATTTTAAATAATGAAACATATCATAAGTGAGGTAATAATATGGAAAATTTAATATATGTAGTTGGAACAGCCTTTATTAGGGATGGTAAATTATTAATTAGCATGTCCCAAAGAAGTGCAAAGAAAGGTCGCTATACTCTTGTTGGTGGCGGCGTTGAAAAAGGTGAAACATTTAAGGAAGCTGCAAGAAGAGAATGTCAAGAAGAAATATCTAATGGCTTTGATATAAAAGAAGAAGAAATGAAGGAAATATTAAATTTTAGGGAGCCAGCACTATCTGATCCAACACTAACCATTGAAATGCATATGATGTTAGCTCTTAAAGATGTTGATGTTGAATTAATGCCAAATGATGAAATAATTGAATATAAATGGTTTAAACTTGGAGACGATGATAGCCAACTTGCATCAGCCATAAAAGATCATTTTATACCGTGGGCTATAGAAAATCGTATTATGTATTAGAGGATTTATGAATAAAGATATAAAAAAACTACTATTTGTAAACGTTTTTTTAGCGATATCTGAGGGACTATTCTATAACTTTTTAGAATTATGGCTTACAAGTAATAATATGTCTTTATCTACTGTAAGCACAGTTTTAAGTCTTTCAGCATTAATTACCGTTTCTACGATATTTATATGCTCAAATATAATAAAACAAAATAAGCAAAAACGATTCTGTGTAATATTAATTTTAATTAAGTTTTTAATTATGATGGTTTTATACTTTTTATATAAAACAAACATTAATGTTTTAATAAAGTTTTTAGTCATGATTGATTACGCAATTAATGTTGAAATATGTGCATCAATGTATCCTTTAATATC
>CACXEC010000086.1 GCA_902766545.1 uncultured Erysipelotrichaceae bacterium
CGCCACCATAACCACCAAAACCAACAGTATATTTTTGACTTGTTGCTTTAGTAATATTCTTAGTAGCATGTTGATAGCTAGCATAAACAGTACCTGAACCGCTGACATCATATGACTGAGCTATAATCATATTAGATGAACTATTTTGTAATTTAACAGAAGTCCCAAAGCCATCACCAACATAATATTCATCACCATAAAATAAGTTTCCGCCAGAATAGTGTAAAACTGTATCAGGCTCTGTTAATAGTGTTATATTTCCATATAATAATGCCCCTATAACATCGTAACTTTTTATGTTTGGATCACCTTTCCACTGAAGTGTTATGTCTATCAAGCAAAAATTGCCAGAACAAACTTTAGCCATAACCAGCTTTTTAGCTGTCGTTTCGTGTATTAAACCACGTGATGGTTCTGGATTAATAATATTCTTATTTAAATCCTCATCATTCTCTACTTTTTCAATTGTACCGCTAAAATATCCATACGTATGACACTTATTATATAAAGCTTCAGTTACATATTCTTGATATCCATCCCAGTACATTTCACCAAAAAAGTCGTATTCCTCTTTAGTCATGCTAACATTATTACTATTGGTATAATATACATCATCAGCATTTGCACAAATGATAAAAGAGCAAAAATAAAAACAAATGCCGAAAACTAATAGTAATAATTTTTTCAATTTACTTCTCCTTTCCAAAAGAATGATAACTAAATATGTCGAAAAATAAAAGTGAAACTAATTCACATTAATAGTTTCACTAAAATATTTGTCTAAAAAGTTGGCTTTGAATTCATTAAAAACAATTTTTTCATCATGGCTTAATACTGTAGTGTTCATTATTTCAATTTCAATTTTATCTTTATTATGTATTTCGTATCTCATATATTTCATCGTTGGATTATAGTTATATATTTTAGTAATATTATTGTTTCGATGTTTAATAATTATTTTTTCTGTTTCATAATAGTATACTATTTCTAAATCTTGTTTTTTTAATGTATATGTATTATCATAATCATTATATATAAAATCTTTATTTATTTTATAATATTCATTATTAATTGTTTTTGAATTTGCTGTTTTCTTAAGATTTAAAAATAAACTTTTATTATTAAAATCTTTCTTAACAGTTACTTTAATAAGTTCTTCATTATTATTACCTTTTATATTTATATATATGTTATTAAAAAAATTTTTCTTTTTAAAATTTTCAAATATTTCAATATTGTCTGATTTTTGAACTAATAGTTCGTCTGGTTCTCCAATAAATAAAAGTTTTTTATCATCATTATTTATACTATATAATTCTATTTTATTTATACTTACTAATTTATTATTTTTATCTAATATTTTTCCAGTTTTAAAATATACCTTTTCATTTGACATGATAAGTAGGCCGTCATTTATTTTATAATCTGTTCCACTTCCATATACTAAATAAACATGAATTGAATTATAAGTAGTGAAAAAGTAATATGTTAAAAATAGAAATGTTACTATAAATAGTAAAGTCATAAAATATTTATTTAATACTTTTAGTTTTCTTTCCTTGTTAAGAATAGATAATATAATATTATTTCTAGTAATTCGGTTTTTTGAATTACTTCTTTCTCCTGCTAGTAATTCATCTATTGTTAAATCAAATTTTTCACATATTAATATTAAACTTTCATTTTTAGGAAATGAACTACCATTTTCCCACTTACTTACAGTAGATCTCTCAACAAATAGCATATCTGCAAATTCTTGTTGACTTTGCTTTAAAGATTCTCTTAAGCTGCGAATAAAGTCTCCAGTACGTTTATTTTGATCATCATTCATAGATTAACCTCCTTACAAAAAATAATATATTAACATATTATTATATAATTTTTTTTATTTTAATTCAGTAAATAAAAAGAAAGAATTATTTTTCTTTCTTTTTACTATAATATAAACTATTTAATACTTTAACCTTAACACCTTTTTCGTAAGCAAATGTTTTTCTTACATTTTTAGGTAATCTTTTTTTATAAACTTTCATTATTCCCTCCACTCATAACGATAGTATTATATCATAAGTATTGATTAAATGATTAACTTTTTTTATAATTATTAAGTAATAACAAAGTATAAGGAGAAATTATGAACAGAAAAGACGGAATAAAAATTAAAAACAGAAATGGGATGCAAGGCTTAATGCCATTTATATTAAAAAAAAGATGTGATTCTGAAGTATATATTAATGCTAAAATTGATGTTACCAATTTAGTTAAATATAAAGAAAGCTTAAATAAGGATAAGAATATAACTTATTTTCACTTATTTGCAACTGCGGCTAGTAAACTTTTTTATAATAGACCTTTACTTAATAGATTTATTATTAATAAAACTTATTATGATCGAAAAAATGTATCACTTTCATTTGTAGCAAAAAAGGAATTTAATGATACATCAGAAGAAAATTTAACAGTTATTAATATTCAAAAAGATGATAATTTATTTACTATAAGTGATAAAATTAAAGGTGATGTTAAAAGTATTCGTTCTAAGCAGAATAATTCAACTGATGATTTTATTGATAAAATTGGAAAATTACCTAAATTTATTAGATCAATTATAATGGGAATTGTTAAATTTGCAGATAACCATGATTTACTTCCTAAATCTTTAACTGCTAATTCTATATATCATTCAAGTTTAGTATTATCAAATCTAGGAAGTATTAACTGTGATGCTGCAATATACCATCATTTAACTGATTTTGGAACTAATAGTATATTTATGACTATTGGTAAAATTAAAGATGAAGATAGAATTATTAATGGCAAAAATCAAAAAAGAAAAATATGTGAATTTGGACTTGTTTTAGATGAACGAATTGCAGATGGATATTATTTTGTTAAGTCATTAGAGCTTTTTGAATATATTCTTAATAATCCAAAATTATTAGAAGATAATGTTAATATAAAAATAAATAAGTAAATATCAATTTACTTATTTATTTTTGTAATTAAATCCACTAGAATAAGTTAAAATCTTATTTAATACTCTATCTTTTTCTTCACCTTCTAGGATAGTCGGTTGATAATTATTAGGTGATTTAACACTAGATACGGAAGCTGGGATTATTTTAATATTATCGTCTTCTTCTAATTTATTATTATAAAATGTAAATGTTTGCTGATAGATTAGGGTATCTTTATCCTTAGGGTTTTGATTGCCACCAAAGCTAAAATTAGCTAATGAATAAATAATATATTTGCCTTTATATTTTTCAATTCCTTGAATAACATGAGGATGATGACCTATTACAAGATCTACTCCATTATCAATTAAATAATGTCCCATTTTTTCTTGTTCTTTTGATTGCTTATAATCTTTTTCAATTCCCCAGTGCATTGAAGCAATAATTAAATCACAATTATTATCTTTTAAATATTTAATTGCTTTATTTACTTCTTCAAATTTTTGTCCATATATATCTAGAAGTCCAAAAAAGCCAATTTTAATTCCATTTACTTCTTTAATTAAAAATTTATCATAACCATAGTAAGGCAGTGATGCATCATCTAAAGTTTTAATGGTATCTATGTAGCCCTGCTCTCCATAGTCATGGGTGTGATTATTAGCAAAGCTTACGATATCAATATTCCCTTGAAGTAAAATATTGACATAATCTGGTGGAGCTGAAAAATTCCACATTTTTTCTCTTTTAACTGTATAATTAGTAAAAGTTCCTTCTAGGTTTACAATGGTAAGATCATCTTTTTCAAATAAATCCTTAACGTTAGCAAAAAAATATCCATAATTACTATTATTTTTTTTAAAAACTTGATCAAATCGTCCTTCATAAGCAAACTTAGTATCCCAACCAATGGTACAATCTCCAGCTGCGGTTATTTTTACAGTTTGAATTTTATTATCTGGTAAAGTTTCAATTAGAATATTATGAATTTCTTTTTCTTTTTTATCTATATTTTTTGATTGATACATCTTAAATGCAATTGAACTTATAAGAATTATTAGTAAAAAAGATATTATAAGTATATACTTTTTCATGCTTACCTCTTTATTTTAATTGTTTACCGGCCTTTAAAATAGTTTCTTTGGCTAAAACAGTTAAACTATCTATAATAAAATCTTCATTAATATTTAATTCAATTAAAGCTACAGATAATTCTGTACATCCTGTTATTATATAGTCACAGTTATTTTCTTTAAAATAATTAATTATCTTAGAAAATCTTTCTTTAGATGGTGTTTGATTTCTTTTTACATCATCATAAATAATTGACATTATTTCATTTTGGATTTCTTGATTTGGTTTAAATAATAAATTATTTAGATATTTGTCATAAACGCCTGATATAATAGTGCCATCTGTAGCCATTATTCCAACTTTTTTAGGGTCCTTTTCTAACACTCTTTTAGATGTTACTTCAGCAATATTTAATACTTCTGTGCTAACATTTTTTATTATTTCATCATAGAAATATGAGGCAGTATTACACGGTATAACTATAAATTTACATTTTTCTCTTTCTAATAATTTAGCGGCTTCTATCATTTTATGAGCCGGATTTGAAGTAGATTTTTCTAAAATATATGATGTTCGATCTGGAATACTTGAATATTGGCATACTAACATATCAACGTTATCTTGATCACAATTTGCTTTTGTTAAATCAATAATAAGTTTCATAAAATAAGCTGTAGCACTTGGCCCAAGTCCACCGATTACTCCAACTAGATTATTCATAATACTTACCAAACTTTCTAATATGGTTTATTAAAGCCATATAAATATATAATTTTCTTTTTAAAATAAAATCTTTTTTATAATCTAAAGGATTATTCTTTTTTAATTTTCTTGCCTCTTTAATTAATTCTTTATCTTTTACATACTTTCTTATAATATAAAATGGAACTATATGGTATAACTCCTTACCTTTTGATTCATATGATTTCTTTGGAGCATTATAAATATAACTATCTACAACTGGGGCTAAATAATTTATGTGGTTGGCTCCCATATAATAATTACTACGTCCTAAGCGAACATTTACTTCAAAGAAATAAAAGTCTCCATTATTATCATTGTATTTAATATCAAAATTTGCATATCCTTTATATTTAGTTTCTTTAATAAACTTTTTAGCTGCTTCAACTATTTTTTCGTCTTCCGTATTAATTATAGCACTGTAATTACCAGTAACGTCTGGTCCTTTTTCTTCTAGTAATACTTTGCCAACTGATGAGAAAAGTACATTACTTTTTTGGTCTGCAAAACAGGTTAATACTCTCATGTTTGAATCAGGGCCAGAAATATATTCCTGAATTACAAAGTCATCATTATATCCACTATCAAAGGCTTTTTTTAGAGTATTTACTAATTCTTCATAACTTTTGATTATAAATACTTTCATTTTGCCTTCAAAATTAACTCTTTGATAAATAGCTTTGTTGCTAGCTTTAGCAACAATTGGATAATCAAATTCTATTTTAGTTTTTTGATAATTATTTTCATTTAATATAATTGTTTTAGGATATTTAATACCAACTTTTTCACATATTTCATAAAAATGCTCTTTTTGAACTACTTTATTTAATGTGTTTAAATCTACAGTTGGAATGACATAATATTTATCTAATATTTTTTTGTTTCTAATTATTATATCAACATAGTCTTCTGAGCATCCAAATAACAGTAATTTATAATCACTATTTTTTGAACTTAAATCTTTTAAGAAATCTATAAGTTTTTCTTCAGTCATATTTGAAACTATCATAGGTTCTGTAATATGACTATAAGATGTCATCCAATATGTATATTTTCCTACTATTATACTTTTTACTTTATAAAATTCATAAAACGTTCGCGCGATGCTATATGCTCCAACGTCTATTCCTAATATAACTGGTTTAAATTTAATATTCTCCATACTATCCCTCTATTTGTATTATAACAAATTTAAAAAAAATTAAAAAGCCTTATGCTTTTTAATTATTTACTATTTTCTTTTCCATGCCATTTGAAGTTTACTACTTCTGGTATATCTATACCATTTTCTCTAATATATCGGTTATGATATTCTAGTGTATCTTCGCATTTCTTAATTAAGGCATTCTTTTTAGAGTTATCTTTTATTTTAGTATATTTTAATACATCTAAAACTAAATGATAACGATCTAATTTATTTAATACACGCATATCAAATGGTGTAGTAATAGTTCCCTCTTCTTTATATCCGTGAACGTGCAAATTTTGATTAAATCTTTTGTAAGTTAATTGATGAATTAAATGTGGATATCCATGAAAAGCAAACACTATTGGTTTATCTTTAGTAAATATTTCATTATATTCATCATTAGTAAGTCCATGTGA
Organism: uncultured Erysipelotrichaceae bacterium; assembly: GCA_902766545.1. Lineage (GTDB taxonomy): Bacteria > Bacillota_I > Bacilli_A > RF39 > UBA660 > CAG-533. The sequence continues at coordinate 6,378 of CACXEC010000086.1, forward strand.
ATGATCTTCATTAGAGACTAATTTCATTAAGTCTACTACATTTACAACTCTAATCTTTAATTCTGGTATATTATCATTTAAAATTTGCGTTGCGGCTAAGACTTCTAATGTTGGTGTATCTCCTGCACAAGCAAGTACAACGTCGGGATTTTGATCACTTGCCCAAGTAAAAATATCTAATCCTTTGGCACAATGTTTTTTAGCATCTTCAATAGATAACCACTGTGGTCTTTCGTGTTTAGATGCTACTATCACATTTATATAATTTTTTGTCATTAAAATATGATTGGTACATGATAATAATGTATTTGCATCAAATGGTAAATATATTCTTGTAATTGAAGCTTTTTTAGTAACTAAATGGTTTAAAAATCCTGGATCTTGATGAGTAAAACCATTATGATCTTGTTGCCAACAATGACTTGTTAAAATAATATTTAATGAAGATATATCTTTTCGCCATTCTAAGTTACTACAAACTTTTAACCATTTAGCATGTTGGCTTACCATAGAATCTATTATTCTTATAAACGCTTCATAGCTATGAATTAAACCATGACGTCCAGTTAAGATATATCCTTCAAGTAATCCTTCACATACATGTTCAGATAAAATACTATCTATTACTTTTCCATCTGAAGATAAATACTCATCAGTTTCAAGTGTTTCACCATTCCACTTACGATTTGTAACCTTAAATACTTCATTAAAACGATTTGATAAAGCTTCATCTGGGCCAAATATTTTAAAATTATCGTTAAGTTCTATTATATCCTTTAAATAGTAACCTAATATATACATATCACTCGCACTAACGGTTCCATGACCTTCAAATGCAAGTCCATATTTTGTATAATCTGGAATTTGAAGATTTCTTAAAACTAATCCACCATTTGTAATGGGATTGGCACTCATTCTCTTATTGCCTTTAGGAGCTAATTCTTTAATAGACTTTATTATTTTTCCCTTTTCATCAAATAACTCATCTACTTTATAACTTTTTAACCATTTTTCTAATATTTTTAAATTATCAATATTTTCTTCATTAACTGGGACAGGTACTTGATGAGAACGAAAACTATTTTCAATTTCTAATTCATTATAACTTTTTACACCAGTCCATCCCTTTGGTGTTTTTAAAATAATCATTGGATAAAATGGTCTTGAGGAATTTTTAGATTTTTTAGCGCGATTTTTTATATCTTTTATTTCTAAAATTACTTCATCCATTATTTTAGCCATTTTTTGATGCATAATTTTAGGATCAGAGCCAGAAACAATATATGGATGATAACCCATTCCTTCAAAATATTTTTTTAATTCTGATTCACTAATTCTAGATAAAATGGTAGGATTAGCAATTTTATATCCGTTTAAATGCAAAATAGGTAGTACAACTCCATCTGTTAATGGACTTATTATTTTGTTTATTTGCCATGAAGCTGATAAGGGTCCTGTTTCAGCTTCACCGTCGCCAATAACACATGCTGCTATAAGATTTGGATTATCTAAAACTGCTCCATAAGCATGTGCCAAACTATATCCAAGTTCTCCACCTTCATTAATACTTCCTGGCACTTCAGGAGCCACATGACTAGGCATACCACCTGGAAAGCTAAAACTTTGACACAACTTTTTTAGACCTTCTTCATCTTCCGTAATTTCCGGATATATTTCAGAATAAGTTCCTTCTACATAAGCATTTGATATCATTGCTTGACCGCTGTGTCCCGGTCCAGATACGTAAATCATATTTAAATCGTATTTGTTAATAACTCGGTTTAAATGCACATATATAAAGTTTTGCCCTGGTGCAGATCCCCAGTGACCAACTAATTTTTTCTTAACATCTTCTAGGGTAAGTTCCCTTCTTAAAAGAGGGTTATCCCTTAAATATATTTGTGCGCATGATAAGTAATTTAGAATTCGAAAATAACTATCTATTTTTTTTAATTCATCGTCATTCACAACTAACTCACCCTTTATTCTATATTAATAGTATACAACAAATAACAAATATAAAAAAGAAAAAGTTTACTTATTATGTTATTTTGATTAATAAAAAATATTATTTAGCCATAGTAAAAGCCTTGAAATATTCAAGGCTTTAATTATAAACTGGTCGGGAAGACAGGATTCGAACCTGCGACCCCTACGTCCCAAGCGTAGTGCACTACCAAGCTGTGCTACTTCCCGAATTAATGGTACGCCCAAAGGGAGTCGAACCCCCAACCTTTAGATCCGTAGTCTAACGCTCTATCCAGTTGAGCTATGGGCGCAGTTTATGCCTCTTTGGCTAAGTACTCAAATATTATATCATAATTTTTAAAAAAATAAAGCTTTTTTTTTATTATCATGTTATAATTATTATGGTGAAGCTAGATGAACAATATAGAAGCTTTAAATATTATATTCGAAAATGGGGATAACATTCTTATTAAAAATGAGGATATTAAAGATTTTTATATTTCTAATATTGATAGTAAAGGTAATGAAATTCCCTATGAGCAGACGATTATAAAAAATAAACTATATGCTAATTTTATGTTATTAAAATTAAATAATAAATTACTAGACTCAAACGTTATTAAGCGTATAAAGTCACGTAATGATATAACTGAAGTTGCAATAGTATTTAATAATCATAAGTCTATTAGATTTATTATCGCATCTAATGCTAATCCTTTTGCTGGCATATATAACAACGATTATGAGTATTTATATGAAGATGATAAGTCTTTAGGATTATTACTTTCAGAATATAATATTAAATATAAAAATAATTTATTCATATAAAAATGTTAAAATAACATTTTATTTTTTTTCAAAATTCATCAAAGGGTTTTTTAGGGGTTTTATTTGTCTTCCAAGTCCCTCCCTAGGTTCATGTTTAAACATACTGTCTTCTCTAGCTAAAAATCTAATATAATCTTGGGCTGTGTACTCGGTATAATAATCTGTACTTCCCATAATTTCATAGTATGTTCCATTTCTAGCAGATAAAGCAAAGCCATCAAAGTAATTTTTTATATTTTCAAAGTTAAAATCTATCCACCCTCTTTCAATTATTCTTTCTGATAATTCTTTTCTTTTTTCGTTTTGAATCATATATACGCCTGGAGCACATCCCGCTAAACCAACAACACCCATTCTAGAAAGAATATTTCGATTAAAAATATTGAAAAATTGCTTATAAGTTAAATCTATCAAATATTTTTTACGATCAATTTGTGCAATATTAAAAAAATGAAAGCCATGACCTCCAAATAATTTTTCTTTGGAATCAAATCCTGGATCAATACGCACTCTTTTACATTTTATACCATATTTAGCACAAATATCAGATGTATATTTACTTGCCATATAACACATATCCGAAACATCTATTTGATCAATACTTGTTAATTTTGGATTAAATGATTGATAATTCATTAAAATTTTTTTTCTTACTTCGCTACAAATAAAGTCAAGCATTTCTTCTGTAGAATGAATTCGTTCTCGCTCAATAATAACGCTTTTAGTTGGTAATAGATATTTTTCTCCTAATAGCGATTCACATGCAATTATAATATCTTTAATATCATCATAAAGTTTTAAATGTTCTTCATCAGAATATAATTTTGAATATGATAGTTTACATGTTTGATATATTTCTTTTAATATTCTTATTCTGTCCATATGAGAAGGACATTCTAACTCTTTTTTTCTTTGATTTAAATATTTAATCATCTCTTCATATGTAAATACTTCAATTCTATTGCTGTTTTTATCCATAGTATCATCTCTTGTTAATAATATTTCAAACTGAGCATTATATTACAATAAACGATGATATTTTTCTACAAAAATGTAAGAAAAACGTAAATATTAAGTAAATTTATATTGAAGATATGTAAATTATGATATTTTTATAATAAAGAGAGGTGTTTTATGTGGAAGAAGTACATGTAAAGGAAGTAGAGCCGAAAGAAGTTAAAGATTATTTAAGATTAATTGCTGCTCAAAATGAAAGTACAAGACGAATACGAATTGAGGGAATTAAAGATGCCATTACAGACGAACAAAGAAGAAGACGTGGGTCTGCAATTGTTGCAGCCATAAGTTTCGCTGTTGCAACACATTTTTCTGGAATAAACCCTGATGTAGCAATTCAAACTGAAATACAGGCTTTAAATTCTTTTGAAGCTCTTAAAGATTACCTTAGTATGATTACCCCAGCTATGTATGCAACAATGGCTGCAACTGCAGCAAGTTTTAGCAATTTTATTAGACACAATAGAGCTTTTAGAAGAGCTAATAAAGAATTTGATAATATGGTGAATAACGAACCTGTAAACTTACAAGATTTAGTCGAAAAACAAGCAAAAACAATGTAAGGAGGATTTTTTAAATGATTGAAGTTGGAAAAATACTACAAGCAGATGGTAATGAATATACTCTTGTAGATAAATTTATTAAAGATAACAATACTTATTTATACCTATCCAATATAAATGAAATTGGTGATTTTATTTTTGGAAAGTTAGACGGCGAAGATATTGTTCTTTTAAATGATCCTGATGAACTAGAAATGGCACTTAAACAATTCAATGCTGATTTACATAATTTTAATTAAAACAATCCCATATAGATTGTTTTTTTACAATAAAAAACAAACACAATATGTGTTTGCAAATATTTTACTGGTGCCCGTAGCCGGCAGGTACTGAACACATTATTCTCATTTCATTACAACAATAATTCTACTCCTGATTTAAAATCAAGTAAACAATTTTATAACAAAAACTTGCATATTATATAACATATAAAGTATCCTTCATTTAACAGTATGTTTATATAAAAATATATTGTGTCAAAAACATTTGTTTGCTATAATGTTTATAGGGAAACTTAACAGTTGAGTGCTTGCCAACTTTCATAAGAAAGGGGGCTGATATGATGCATAAGAAAGATTTTTTAATCTTAGCTCTTATTGTAATTATCTTCTTACTAATAGCCTTACTTTTTACTCTAGTAATATAGTAATCTATAATAAGAGAAAAGCACTCAATTTACTTTCAGTAGATTAAGTGCTTACACAATTTGTGGCGAGTACTCAACTTCCGATTGTTAAGTATTCTCCTTTTCTATTATATTCAAGTTTCCCTTGACACATACATAATATCATATTTTAATATAATTGTCAAAATTTTATTGATTTTTTGATTTGCTTGTGTTATCATTTTAATAGAGGGTAGGAGGACAGTAGTAATCCACTATCTTATTATGAAAGGAGAAAATATGAATAATAATTCAAAAACTATAGCTATTATCGCACTTGTATTAGCAATAGTAGGACTTGGAATAGGTTTTGCAGCATTCTCTACTACATTAACTATTTCATCAAGTGCAACAGTAAATCCTGATAGTACAGTATTTACAGGAAATGTAGGATTTGATACTACAGTTGGATCATGTGCCAAAGTATCAGGAACAAGTACTGATGTTACTGGTGTTGCTGGAACTGTAACATTAACA
>CACXEC010000087.1 GCA_902766545.1 uncultured Erysipelotrichaceae bacterium
ACTAGCATTCCAACAAAATTAGCAACAGGTATTAAAGAAAGCCATCCAGGAAGATCTGCTATTTCAAAAAACACCCACATGTTATAAATCGGAACTATTGCTGCCCAACCAGGTTTACCAGCTTTTTTATAAATTATCCACATTTCGACAATAACTAATATACTTATTAGTCCAACAAATAACGCATAAGTGCTTAATAATGTCATAATTTGACTATAATCAACACTAGCGACAGGATTATCTCCCAAGTTAAAATTATTAATATTTACATAATCAATCATCACACATACCTACCTTATAAAAATATTATAGCATAATTAAACGATTTATGTCAAAAATAATCAATTAAAAGTTTCTTTGTTTAAAATTAGCTTTTGTATACTCACTACTTCCATACTTCTTTTTAGTAAGTTCAAAATTATCTTCTAATTGTTTTTCTATATCTTTGACTAAATCAGCTCTATCTTGATAACGTTTTTGAGAACGTCCATATTTCATATAATGTTTTATATTAGCATTATCACCTAAATAAATATTACCAAATACATTTGTATAAATAATTTTTTCTCCTAGTTTATATGTTATAAATGCAGATTTTCCATCATAATTTGCTGGTCTTCCAATATAAGTGGAATTTTTCAAAAATGCTCCTAATGATATAAATTGAGTTTTTAATCCATCTGATTTTATAATAGTTTTCTTACTATAATTTCCATCCTCATACAAAAATTTTATATCATCTTCACCGTCTTGTAGATAATAAAAAGTATTACCATTTCTAGATATATATATTTTTGAGTCAACAGAATCTACTACATTAAATATTTTCATATCTTTATCGTAATTTTCAAACGTAATAGATTTAATCCAAAATAGTCCCGTATCTGGATCTACTTGTTTTGATCTTATCATATCGAATACTTTAATAGCTTGCTCAAATACCTCTGCCATTTTATTTATTTTATCTTTATCTGCAATTGGATTTAATTGTTTCAAAGAATTTTGATATCTTTCTATTAAGCCTTGATATGATATAATAACATCTTGATTTGATTCAATATTTTTTTCAAAGATATATCTTTCTTCTAAAGATGCCAAATCTTCTTCTAGTTTTTCTAAATCTTTGGAAATATCTGTTGAATAACTAAAATCTCTTTCATATTTTAATAATTTATTATACAGATCTTTAAATTCTTTAATTTTTAGGTATTCTTTATGATCTTCAAACCAAACTTTTATATTATTAATTTTATTACTTATACTAAATGATTCTTCAAATATACTATTTATACTATCATGAAATTTAGAAATTATTTCTTCAATATTTTGAAAATTACTATTAATAGCATCAGAAATAGTTTTACTAATTAATGTTTCAATATTTAATTTGACAAATTGATTATACCCTGCATAATCCTTATACTTTTCTGCTTGACTTTTGAGTTCATCTTTTAAATTATCAGCAAAGTACTTATTTATAACGTCATGCATACGTAAAACTTCCGCGGTATAATTATTAAAATTTTCATTTTCCATACCATTTAAAGTAATAATGAAAAATGTGTTAATTTTATCTTTTATTTTTTCATAACCATAATACGTTTTATATTTTTCTATTTCATTTTGTAATCTTTTGGCATACTCATCTCTTTTGCTATTATTACTTTCATAAGCTGTCTTTGATTTTAATAATTGTTCATAAAACTCTTGAAATGAACAATCATAACTTATTCTTTTATCAACAAAAGATTCAGGTATGTTATTATACGAACAAAATTTTTTTCTTACTGAACGATAATTTTGACCAATTATATTTAAAGCGTCTGCATATAAGGAGCCAATATAATATTTATCTTCAGTATTATTTATTAGATTTATTATATATGTTAATTGATTTATTAGATTAACATACAGTTTTTGTATATATTCTGGATATATAAAATTGCCAAAATTATATTTTGTATATAGTTTACGTTTTATCTCTTCTTTATATTCTTCTAAATCAGATTTTGGAGTTTTAGTACCATTAGAAAAACTAGTATAACCCCTATAATCATTTATAGTTACTTTTCTTTTTTGATCATCAGATGTTGAAAAATACTTACTTTTAAGGTGCTCATGAGCAGCATTTGCTTCACGTACTTTTTTATTAGCATTTATTTTTTCTTCACTTGATGCTTTATCCCATAAGTCAGGATGATACTCTTTTATTATTCTTCGGTAAGCAGCTAGTTCTTCTTCACCGGTA
>CACXEC010000088.1 GCA_902766545.1 uncultured Erysipelotrichaceae bacterium
CTGTTCAAGGTGAGTATGTTGGTCAATCTGAACGTCAATTAAAGGCGGCTTTTGATACTGCGGAATATGTTTCTCCGTGTGTTCTTTGGATAGATGAAATAGAAAAGGGATTTAATGATAATAATTCAGCTGTTACATCTAAATTAATTGGTCAATTCTTATTTTGGCTTCAAGAAAATAAAAAGCCAGTGTTTGTTGTAGCTTCAGCTAATAATATTGATACATTACCTGCAGAGCTTGTTAGAAAAGGAAGATTTGATGAAATTTTCTTTGTAGATTTACCTAATAAAAGTGAAAGAAAAGCTTTACTTGTTTTATATGCCAAAAAATATTTAAAAGTTGAAATTGGCGGGGGACTTCTTGATAAATTAGTAGATATTACTAAGGGGTTTGCTTCTGCTGATATTGAAGCTAGTATTAGAAATATTGCTTATAAATTAATAGCAAGCACTGATTTTAAACTTACTGAATCTTCCTTAGTAGATGAACTTTCAAGAGTTGTTTCTATTTCTAAAACTAACCCTGAAAAAATTGAAAAAATCAAAAAATGGTGTGAAGAAAGAGCGGTTAGTGCTTCTTTAAAGGATGAATTATAATATTCATTCTTTTTTGTTAGTTTCATTGTAATAATTTGCTAGTTGTGATATTATTTTGTTATAGATAGAGGTGATTATGTGGCTTATAGAAAGAAAAAACAACCAAGTTTTTTAAGTCTTGTTTTTTATTTTCTCATATTATATTTTTGTAGTATGATTTTTAGTGCATTAACTAGTGATGATGATGGTAAAAAATCTTTTAGAAATGATAATACTTTTAGAATTTTAGCTTCTACTTCAACTAAAAAAATGGACGATGATATTATTAAGTTTGGAAAAAAGAATAAGATTAAAATTGAAATTGTTCATCATGGTGATTTAGAAATTGTAGATATGCTAAATGAAGATAGTTCAATGTATGATGCAGTATGGATTAGTAATTCTATATGGTTATATATGCTTAATAATTCTTATTTAACAACTGATAGTAAATCAATAGTTATTGATCCCGTTGTAATGGGTATAACTAAAAGTAAAGCAGAAGAACTTGGATTTGTTAATAAAGAAGTCTATAATTCAGATTTATTAAATGCGATAAAGGATGGAAAGCTTAAGTATGTTATGGCATCAGTTACTAAAACAAATACAGGTGCTACTAGTTATTTATCATTTTTAAATAGTTTAGCGGGTAGTCCAGAATTATTAACTGAGAAAATGCTTGATAATGAGTCTTTAAAAAATGATTTAAAAGATTTATTTAAAGGTGTTGAACGAGTTAGTGGTGATGAAGATTATTTAATAAGTATGTTTAAAAATGGTAATTATGATGCAATGATTAATTATGAAAGTTCTTTGATAGATTTAAATAAAGAACTTATTAAAAAAGGTAAAGAGCCTTTATATTTAATTTATCCAGTAGATGGTGTTGCAATTAATGATATGCCATTTGCATATATTAATAATGATTCTAGTGATACTAAACGTAAAGAACAATTTATTAAAATACAAAACTTTTTACGTAGTGATGATGAAATAAAAACTATGGAAAAGTATGGGTATCGTTCTTGGTATGGTGGTGTTAATACGAATGCGGATAAAACAGTTTTTAATCCGAGTTGGGGTATTGACACAAGTAAATACCTAAAAGATATGAAATATCCTAGTAAAAAAGTTATAGATAAGGCTTTTGACTTATTTATAAGCGTTCTAAGAAAACCTACACATGTAGTATTTTGTTTGGATGTTTCTGGTAGCATATATGGTTCTGGTTTAGATGAGTTAAAAGAAGCTATGAATTATATATTAGATTATAAACTAGCCAGTGAAAATAGACTTCAATTTTCAGCTAAAGATAAAATCACGGTAATTACTTTTGATCATGATATTAAGAAGATTTATTCCACAAGAAGTGGTAGTGAAACAAATAGTATAATTAAGGATATTAATAATTTACAAGCTTTTGGTGGGACTAATATTTATAGCCCAAGTTTAAAGGCTTTGCAAATATTAAAAAATGATAGTAATGATGAATATACTAAAACGGTTATTTTGATGACAGATGGACAGTCAAATTCTGGATCTTTTGATTATTTAAAAAATTATTATGTAAAGAATAATGAAACGACTCCAATATATAGTATAACTTTTGGCTCTTCAGATGAAGATCAATTAAATGATTTAGCTTCTTTATCAAATGGAAAAGTTTTTGATGGCAAAAATGGTTTGTTAAAAGCTTTTGAAGAGGTTAGGAGTTACAATTAATGAAGAATAAGGAAGTAATATCAGCGGTAGTTGGTGGAACCTTTTTTGCTATTCCTTATTTGGCATTATCGTTTACGATAGCTCCTGCTTTAGCAATTGGTTGTGCAGCATTTGGAGCTAGTGAACTTGTATTATCAAGTTTTAAAAATAAAGAAACATTAAAGAATACTGATTTACCTCTTTATATGAAGTTAAATAATGCTAAAAAACAAAATAAAGAAATAAGTGAAATGATTCCAAAAATAGAATTATCAAGTACAAAGGATAATTTAAAAGAAATATATGATACCGTAAATAAAATAGTAGATACTATTGAAAAATATCCTAACAAAGCATCTAAAATTAATAATTTCTTTGATTATTACTTACCTGTATTACTTAAGACAGTTAAGAAGTATGATGAAGTAGAAAATCAAAGGCTAATTTCTAAAGAGGGAAAAGAGTTTATGAAGAAAGCTGACAAAATGTTTTTAGATACTAATGAAGCTTTTAAAGCAATTCTAGCAACGTTATTTCAAAAGGATATAATGGATGCTGATGCAGATATGAAAGTTTATGATTTGATGCTTAAAGCAGATGGAATAGTTGAAGATAATCAAATAATGAAAGGTCGTGATGATAGTGAAAAATAAAAAAGCTTTAGTTGGGATTATCCTATTTATCTTAATTATTTTTTCTATTATTTTTATAAAACATATTAAAGATAGTGATGAGGGAGATTTTTTAAATGCTAAACTTACTACTGTTTATGTGGCAACTGGTGGTGGTAAGGAAGATTTTTTAAATGATAAAGATGTTAAAAAAATATTAAAAAGTAAATATAAATTAAATGTTGTATATGATACTTGGAGTAATGGTAAGACGATAATTAAACCATTAATTAGAGAAAGTGTTGATTTAGGTAATGATAGTATTATTCAAAGATTAAAATCAGGTGATGATATATCTATACATACAAATGGTGTTTCAACTTATGATGCTTTATTTACATCTGATCAAAGATTTTATGATTATTATAAGTTAAGTCCTAAAAAGGACGATGGTGAAGCCGAAAGATATACAGTATTGGATGGAGGATTAACACTTAATACGCCGATTGTTATTTATAGTTGGAAAGAGGTTGTTGATGCTTTAATAAATGAAAAAATTGTTACAGAAACAGATGGAGTTTATTATATAACTGATATGAATAAATTAATAAGCTATATATTAGATGGTAAGAAGTGGTCTGATATTGGTTTAAATGGATTATATGGTAGTATTAATATAGCTTCAACTGATCCTGTATCATCTAGTCCAGGAGCAACATATTATGGATTATTATTATCAATATTAAGTGAAAACTTGGTTACTAATAGTAATGTTGATAAGAATTTACCTAAGCTTAAAGAATTCTATATTAAATCTGGTTATATGAATAATACACCAGCAGATCTATTTGAAAGATATTTAAAAACAGGTATGGGCGGCGAACCAATGATAGTTGATTACGAAAAGTCAATGATAGATTTTGCAAATTCTAGTCCAGATGCATTTAATCAAGTTAAAGATGAGATTAGGGTTTTATATCCAACTCCAACTATTTGGAATTCACACTGTTTTGCCGTATTTACTGATAGGGGTGCTAAATTATATAAAGCTTTAAATGATCCTGAAATAGGTCAAATTGCTTGGGAAAGATATGGATTTAGAACCGGTGTTACAGGGGGAAGTTATGATGTCTCTAATATAGGTATTGGAGTACCCCAAAAGATTACGAGTAC
>CACXEC010000089.1 GCA_902766545.1 uncultured Erysipelotrichaceae bacterium
TATTTCATTTTTCATTTTTCTATTATATGAGGAATTTTTGATCTCTCTATATGCTAAAAACCCACTAAGTCTAAGTCCATATAAAATAAATACTATGCTTGCTAGGATAAATGAGAAGTTTAGGTTATTTCTAAAAAGGATTAAAAGCATGATACCTATTATTGATATTGAAAAACCATATCCAAGTGAGATGAACCAGATATATTTTTTAAATCCTATTAAACATACTATTAAAACTGCTATAAATATTATTAATACTTCATTTGTAAATATCATTATAATCACCATTTATATTTTAACATAAATGATTAATAATTATAAGTCTTTTATGATATACTTATTATATTGGAGAGATTATATGGAAAGTAAAAAAGTAGTTGTCCTTGGTGGTGGAACTGGGATGTCAACATTACTTAAAGGATTAAAATTATTTCCTATTGATATTACAGCAGTAGTATCTGTTAGTGATGATGGTAAAAGTACAGGAAGACTTCGTAAAGAATTCAATACAGTGGCAGTTGGTGATATTAGGAGAGTTCTTACTTCTTTGTCAGAAACTGAACCCTTAATTGAGGAACTTATGAATTATCGTTTTGAAACTACCAGTGATTTAAATGGTCATGCGGTTGGGAATTTAATATTAACTGCATTAGCAAATATTACAGGAAATTTATCGGATGGAATAGAATCATTATCAAAGGTTTTTAATTTAAAAGGAAAAGTATTACCTCTTACGGAGGATAACGTTTTATTAGCGGCAATAATGAAAGATAATTCTGTAGTTGTTGGTGAGCATAAGATTACAGCATCTAATAAAGAAATAAAGAAAATTTTTTATAATAAAAAGGCTCAAACTAATCCTCTTGTTTTAAAAGAAATAGCAGATGCTAACTTAATTATTCTTAGTATGGGAAGTTTATATACTAGTGTTCTTCCTAATTTGATTAATAATGATGTTAAAAAAGCGATTGAAAAAAGCAAAGCTAAAATAATGTATGTATGTAACATGATGACTCAACCTGGAGAAACTGACGGATTTACAGCTAGTGATCATATTAAAGCAATAAATAAATATTTAGGTAAGAGAAAAGTAGATATTATTGTGGCTAATGATGGATTAATATCTGCTGACTTAATTAGTAAATATAAAGTTGCAGAACAAAAAGATGAGGTAGTATTTGATAAAGAGAATTTAAAGAAAATGAAAATAAATATAATTCATAACAATTATGTAGATATTTCAGATGGATTTATTAGACATCAAATTGATAAATTGGCTTTAGATATTTTTGCATATTTAATAAAAAAATAAAACTGTTCAATGATTGAACAGTTTTTATTCGACTGTAACAGACTTAGCTAGATTTTTAGGTTTATCAATATCACATTTTCTTAGTTTAGCAACTTCATATGAAATTATTTGAAGTGGCAAGATAGTTAATATAGGCTGTAATAGTTTATGTATTTTAGGGATAGATATTAGGTAATCAAAGTTGTTGATTTTAGTATCATTAGTTATACCAACAATTAAAGCTCCTCTTGATTTAACTTCTTCTAAATTACTGATTGTTTTTTCTGATATGTTATCATCTGTTAAGATACCTATTACTGGTGTATTTTTTTCAATTAATGATATCGTTCCATGTTTAAGCTCTCCTGCGGCATAACCTTGACAGTTAATATAAGATATTTCTTTTAATTTTAATGCTCCTTCCATAGCTAGAGCATAATCAATACCTCTTCCAATTAGAAAGATATTATCATTTTTATATATATTTGTAGCAATAATTTGGTAAATATCCTGTTTAATTATTTCTTCTAAATATACAGGTAGTTTATTAATATCATTTAAAATAGTATTAATCTCTTTTTCACTTAATGTTTTATTTTTAATAGCAATATTTAAAGCTATAAGAGCAAAAACTGTTATTTGGGCTAAATATGCTTTTGTTGTTGCTACTGCTATTTCCTTGCCAGCTTTGAGATATATTACCATTTTGGATTCTCTTGATATTGTACTCGTCTCTACATTGACTATTCCTAATGTGTCAATATTATCATCATTTGCCATTCGAAGAGCTGCTAGAGTATCTGCAGTTTCACCTGATTGAGATACAACTATGACTAAAGTTTTTTTGTTGTAAAATGGTTTTTTATATCGATATTCACTAGCTATTTCAACTGTAACAGGAATGGAAGCATATTCTTCAATTAAGTACTTACCAACTAATCCGGCATGATATGCACTGCCACATGCGACAATATGAATGTTATTATATTTGGTAAAATTTGGCATATCTTTTAATAATGATTCTATTTGATTATATATAAATTGATTTGTAGTATTTTTAAATACTCTTGGCTCATCATGTATTTCTTTTAACATGTAGTGTGCATATCCACATTTATCAGCATCTTCTTTTGATATATCTATTTTAGTAAATTTTGGTTTTATTTCTTTTAAATCCTTATTAAATAATTTGACGCTTTTTGCTGATATTTCTGCTATAACATTTTCTTCTAAATATAAAATGTTATTTGAATATTTACTAACCGCAATAGAATCCGATGAAATATAATTACCATCTTTGTTTTTAGCGATAATTAATGGACTATTTTTTCTAATTGCGTATAAATTATCGTTGTTATTAACCATAATAGCCAAGGCAAATGATCCTCTTACTTTCTTTTCAAAATGATTTAACGCTATTTTAATATCTTTATACTTTTTATAGTAGTAGTCTATTAATGCACATGCTACTTCGGTATCTGTCTCAGTATTAAACTTATAGTTTTGTTTTAATAAATCATTTCTAATATCTTTAAAATTTTCAATTATTCCATTATGTACTATAGTAATGTCACCCACATTGTGGGGATGTGAATTTAATTCACTTACTTTTCCATGAGTTGCCCATCTTGTATGTCCAATACCTATATTGGTTTTTATATTAGAATCTATTTTTTTCTCTAATTCGCATACTTTTCCAACACTTTTAATAATATTTATTTTATTTGTTTTAAAAGCGATTCCACTTGAGTCATATCCTCTATATTCTAAAGAGTTAAGTCCATCGATTAATATTTTTAATGTATCTATTCTTTTGCCGTTATAACCGATTATTCCACACATTTAATCCTCCATTTAGTATATGGTATATTCTCTGTTATAATTTTGATTTTATTTTTTAAAATATACCTTACGATTATACTAACCGTAGTAGCATCCGCCGAATTTTCGATAACTACCAACCTCGTCAACAATCACTTGTTCTGGCGCTAAATATACAATACTCCTTTCTGTGTATACCTTGTTAAATATTATATATGATTTTTTTATTGTGTAAAATAACTATAGGAAAAGTTTACATTTTATTTTATAATTGAAATATATAGGAGAGTATATGAGAAAAAATAAATTGATATTATTTGATTGGGGTGGCATAGTTGAATCGCATTTAACGGGGTATTCTTGTGTTCAGGCCTGGGAGGACTTATTTGTTGCATGCGGTTATCATGGTGATGCAGGTATTTTTAAAAGCTTGTCTAAATATCGTGTTTCCGCTATTGTTAATGATAAAGAGTTTAGGAAGGTCTATAAAGAAATTAAAAAAGATTTTAATTTAACTAGCGATTATGATTCTTTTGTTCAAAAGTACTATGAAATATTTGATAAGGTTGATTATTATGAAGATGTTAGGAATTATGAATTGTCATTAAAAAATGAATGCTACGTTGGCATATTATCAAATTTAACAATATTTGATAAAGTAAGGTTAGATAAACAGGTTGGTTTAAATAATTATGACTATGTATTTTTATCTTTTGAACTTAGTTCACGTAAGCCAGATTTAGAAATATATGAAAAAGTTCAAGAGCAACTTCCTTTTAATAAAAAAGATATTCTTTTTATAGATGATAGGGAAGATAACGTATTATCTGCTCAAGAATTTGGTTGGAATGCTTATTGTACAAATGGACTTAAATTAGAAGAAATAAAAATTATTTGCAATAGTTTTTTAAAGGATTAATGTTATATGGAGCAAGTATTTAATAAATTAGTAAGAGATAAAATTCCTGATAAAATAAAAAGTAACGGCGAAGTAGCTGTTACTAGGGTACTTGATGATGATGAATACAGAAAAGAATTATTTAAAAAATTATTAGAAGAAGCCAATGAAGTTATTAATTCATCTAGTAAAGAAGAATCTATAGAAGAACTTGCAGATGTTTTAGAAGTAATAAAATCTATTGGCGAGTTAAATAATTTTTCGTTAGAAAATATTATTGATGCAGCTAATAAAAAAAGATTAAGCCGAGGTGGTTTTAAAAAAAGAATGTTTTTGGAATCGACAAGGAGAAAAAATGAAGAATAAAAATTTACTTTTTATAATAATATCAATGTTTATCATATTTGTATCTTTATTTACTTTAAAAGAAATTGTTCCGATTGTAAAAGAAAAAGAAATGAAAAAAAGAGTATTTAATGAGTTTGATAACAAGATAAGTGAATTAGAAAAATCAGTAATTGGTATTATTCCAAAAAATGAATTAGCAGAATATATTCGTTACAAAGGTATAGGAAGTGGTGTTATATTTGAAAAGCAATATTAAAACTTGGAAACTCAATAATAACTAATCGCACTATTAAGATATTAGAAGAATGTAAAAATTCTTTTTTTATATGGTAAAATATATGTAAGTTGTTATCCCAACAGATTGTTTGGATACTTTTAGATAATAAAAAGATATAATTAAATACGAAAGGAGCAAAATCTATGAATCAAGAAAAGATAGGTAAATTTATTGCTAAAATTCGTAAAGA
>CACXEC010000090.1 GCA_902766545.1 uncultured Erysipelotrichaceae bacterium
CCTAATTCTATTGTAGTTTTGCTTACTGATAAGTATGATAATGAAATGCCTGATTTGGTGGGTTTATCATATAAAGATGCTATGAATATCTTAAAGTTAATGGGGGTAAAGTATAGTTTGAAAGGTAATGGTTATGTTACATCTCAAAATATTTCTGTTGGTGAAAAAGTTCTTGATGATGTTACTGTTGAGCTACAGTTAAACACAAAGACTTCTTAATATTAGGAAATAGAACTTTCTATTTCTTTTTTTGTTTTTTATTTATTTTTAGGTTGTTTATTATTTAATTACATGGTATAATTTAATTGTAATTAAAATTGAGGTGATAGATAATGGGTGATGAAGTTGATAATTCCAAAAGTTCTTTGGAAGAGGAAATTTATTTAGTTCTAAGAACTGTATATAATGATTTAAAAGAAAAGGGCTATGATCCTATAAGCCAATTAAAAGGTTATATAATTAGTGGTGATTTAGGTTATATTTCTAATTATAAAAAATCTCGTAATAAAGTTGGAAAGATTGATAGAGATGTTCTTGCAGAAGTTTTATTAAGGAACTATTTAAGATGAGATATTTAGGATTAGATTTAGGTAGTAAGACTTTGGGAGTTGCTACTAGTGATAACACTAAAACTATTGCAAGTAGTTTAAAAACTATATTCTTTAAGGATGAAGATTATGATAGTTTGATTCCTATAGTAAATCAATTAGTTAAAGAGTATAGTGTTGAAAAAATTATTTTAGGTTTTCCTAAGAATATGGATAATAGTATTGGTTCTAGGGCTGAAATTGCTTTAAGTTTTAAGGAGAAAATAGAAGATAAAATCAACATTGAGGTTGTAATGCAAGATGAAAGATTGACATCTGTTATTTCTAATAATATTTTAATTAATGCCGATATATCTAGAAAAAAGCGAAAAAAGAAGGTTGATGGCTTGGCTGCTCAAGTTATATTACAAAGTTATTTAGATTATGAAAGGAATGGTTTTAATGGATAAAAAAGCGACTTTTAGGGTAGTTAATGATGAAGGAAAGGAAATAGAGTGTGAAGTATTATTTACATTTGAATCTGATGAAACGAAGAAAAATTATTTAGTTTATACTGATAATACTACTGATGAACAAGGGAACGTAAAAGTCTATGCTTCGGTTTATGATCCTAATAGTGAAAAAACTGATTTACAACCTATTGAGACAGATAGAGAGTGGAAAATAATTGAGACAATTTTAGAATCTATTCAGGAAGAAAGTAGAAAGAATGAAGAATAGTAATTCTTTTTTTCGTATGGTGGTTTTTTATGAAGATTTATAGAAATTTATATTTGGCTGTGTTTTTTTTCTTGTTTAGTTTAATTATATTCTTAGGTACACTTTATAATTTTGAGTTGTCAAAGGTAAGTAATGATGATACTTTGAAAACTGTTGTTATTGAACGTGGAAGTATTTCTAGTATTGCTCATACTTTGAAAAAAAATAATTTAATTAGGAGTGAGTTGTTCTTTAAAGTTTATGTAAGACTTTCTGGCAATAGTAATCTTTTAGCAGCGACTTATGAATTGTCTCCTAATATGGGAACTAAGAAAATTGTTAAGATATTATCGTCAAAAAATGGAGCTAATAGTAATTTAGTAAATATTACTTTTAAAGAAGGAATTAATATTAAGAAAGTAGCTTCTGTTATTGAGGAAAAAACTGATAATAGTAGTGATGATGTTTATAAGTTACTTTCTGACAAAGATTATTTATCTGGTTTAATTAATGATTATTGGTTTTTAACTGATGATATTCTAGATGATAAAATATATTACTCTTTAGAAGGATATTTATATCCTGATACTTATTCTTTTGATTCTAAGAATGTTTCTGTTGAGACTATTTTTAAAAGTATGTTAGACGAGACTGATTATAGATTAAGTAAGATTAAAAATGATATAGAGAATAGTTCACTTTCGGTACATGAAATATTAACTATGGCTTCTATGGTTGAATTAGAAGCTATAAATGAAGAAGATAGAAAAGATGTTGCTTCTGTATTTTATAATAGATTGAATGCTGGAATGACTTTAGGCAGTGATGTTACGACTTATTATGGGGCAAAAGTTGATATGGGAACTAAAACTGATATGAGTGTGTGTAATGATTATAATACTAGA
>CACXEC010000091.1 GCA_902766545.1 uncultured Erysipelotrichaceae bacterium
ATAACTCTGGTGCTCGTGAACTTATGGTTATTAGAGTATTAGGTGGCAGTAAAGTTAAATATGGAAATATTGGAGATATTGTTGTTGGAACTGTAAAAAAAGCAATTCCTAATGGCAATATTAAAGAAGGTAAAATTGTTAAAGCTGTTATTGTAAGAAGTGTACAAGGACTTAAAAGAGAAGATGGTTCTTATATCAAATTTAATGATAATGCATGTGTATTAATTAAAGAAGATAAATCACCAATTGGAACTCGTGTTCTTGGACCAGTTGCTCGTGAATTACGTGATAAAGAATTTACTAAGATCGTATCACTTGCACCTGAAGTATTATAGGAGGACTTATGAAAGTTAAAGTTGGAGATAAAGTTAAAGTTCTTACTGGAAAAGATAAAGGTAAGGAAGGAACAGTATTATTTACTTTAAAAGAAAAGAATCGTGTAGTTGTTGAAGGTGTTAATAAAGTTAAAAAACATATGAAACCTGGAAGAATGAATGAAAATGGTCAAATTCTTGAAGTTGAACATCCAATTCATGTATCTAACGTTAGAGTAATTGATGCTAAAAAAGAAACTAAAAAGTCTGAAAAGAAAGAAACTAAAAAGGAAGTAAAAAAAGAAACAGTTAAAAAAACAACTAAAAAAAGTACAAAGAAAGAAGCAGGTGAAAAATAATGCAATCATTAAAAGAATTATATAATAATGAAATTATTAAAGAATTAAAAGATAAATTTAATTATTCATCTGTTATGGAAGTTCCAAAACTTGAAAAAATAGTAGTTAACATTGGTGTTGGTGATGGTTCTCATGATGAAAAAATGATTGAGGCTGCTGTTCGTGATTTAGAAGCTATAACAGGTCAACATCCAGTTGTAACTAAAGCTAAAAAATCAATTGCTGGATTTAAACTTAGAGAAGGTCAAACTATTGGTACTAAAGTTACTTTAAGAGGAGAAAATATGTATGTTTTCTTAGAAAAACTTATTAAAGTAGCTCTACCACGTGTTAGAGACTTTAGAGGAATAAGTCCAAAAGCATTTGATGGTAAAGGAAATTATACTTTAGGAATTAAAGATCAATTAATTTTCCCTGAAATTGAATATGATAATGTAGTTAAATTAAGAGGTATGGATATTGTTTTTGTAACAACTGCAAAGACAAATGAAGAAGCTTTAGAATTATTAAAAGGCTTCGGACTTCCATTTAGAAAGTAGGTGTGAGCGTGGCAAAAACTAGTTTAAAGGTAAAAAATAGTAGAAATCCAAAATTCAAAGTTAGAGCTTATACACGCTGTCAAAGATGTGGAAGACCTCATGGAGTTTTACGTAAATTTGGATTATGTCGTATTTGTTTTAGAGAACTTGCAAATGACGGCAAAATACCAGGCGTAAAAAAATCAAGTTGGTAGAAAGGAAGAAATTTATGGTAACTGATACTATTGCTGATATGCTTACAAGAATTCGTAATGCAAATCAAATGAGATATAATACTGTTTCTGTATATAATACTAAGATTACTAAAGAGATTGCTTCTATTTTAAAAGAAGAAGGATTTATTAGTGATTTTGTAGAAAATGCAGAAGATAAAAAAATGTTAGACCTTACTTTAAAGTATGGTGAAAATAAAAAAGAGAGAGTTATTACTGGTCTTAAAAGAATTAGTAAACCTGGTCTTAGAGTATATGTTAAGCATGAAGAACTTCCTAGAGTACTAAATGGTTTAGGAATTGCTATTATATCTACATCTAAGGGAATTATGACTGATAAAAAGGCTAGAGAAAATAATCTAGGAGGAGAAGTACTTGCCTATATTTGGTAAGGAAAATTGAGTTATGAGTAGAATAGGAAATAGAAAAATTGCTATTCCTTCTGGTGTAACTTGCTCACTAGATGGTAATAAGTTAACTGTTAAAGGACCTAAAGGTGAACTTTCTAGAGAATTTAACAAAGATATAACTATTGAAATTGAAGAAAATAGTGTTGTTTGTAAAAGAAATAATGAAGCTAAATTTACGAAAAGCATTCATGGAACTACTAATGCTTTAATTAAAAATATGTTTGTTGGAGTTTCTGAAGGTTTTACTGTAGAATTAGAAAGTGTTGGTGTAGGTTATAGATTTGCGGTATCTGGAAATAAAATTACTGTAAGTGCTGGATATTCTCATCCAGTTATAGTAGAAATTCCAGCCGACTTAAAGGTTGAATCTGCATCTAATACTGAACTTAAAATAAGTGGTATTGATAATCAAAAAGTATCTGAATTTGCGGCTAATATTCGTAAAATAAGAAAACCAGAACCATATAAAGGTAAAGGTATTCGTTATAAAGGCGAACATATAAGACGTAAAGAAGGAAAGAAAGCTGCTAAGTAGGAGGTAAAATATGATAAAAAAAGAAGATAAAAATGTTGCTAGATCAAAAAGACATGCACGTGTTCGTAAGAATTTGTCTGGAACTAGTGAAATGCCTAGATTAAACGTATTTAGATCTAATACTCAAATCTATGCTCAAATTATTAATGATGAAACTGGTACTACATTAGCTAGCTCTTCAAGTGTTGCTTTAAAGATTAAAAATGGTGGCAATATTGAAGGTGCTAAAGCAGTTGGAGCAGATATTGCTAAAAAAGCTTTAGATTTAAAAATTAAAAAGGTAGTTTTTGATAGAGGTGGATACCAATATCATGGACGTGTAGAAGCTTTAGCTGATGCTGCACGTGAAAATGGACTAGAGTTTTAGAGGGAGGCTTACATGGAAGAAAATAATGTTGTTGAAGAAGTTACAACTACTACTGAAGTAGTTGAAGAAGTAACTGAACAAAAAAATAATAAAAATTTTACAAGAAGACCTAAAAAGGAATTTTCTAAGAAAACACGTGAACCTCAAAAGAAACTTTTAGAAGAAAAAGTAATTTCTATTACTCGTGTAACTAAAGTTACTAAAGGTGGTAGACATTTTAGATTTGCTGCTACAATGGTAGTTGGTGATGGAAAAGGTTTAGTAGGAATTGGAACTGGAAAATCTATGGAAGTTCCAGAAGCTATTAAAAAGGGAATTCAAGCAGCTAATAAAAACTTAGTTAAAGTTTCTATTGCTGATGGAAGAACAATCTATCATGAACAAACCGGTAAGTGTGGTAGAGCTAAGGTTTTACTTAAACCTGCTAAAGAAGGTACTGGTATTATTGCAGGTGGTGCTGCTCGTGCAGTATTAGAAATTGCCGGTATTAAAGATATTGTTTCTAAGAGTTTAGGTGCAAATACAAAAGTAAATGTTGCTAAGGCTACTTTAGAAGCTTTACAAAGTCAAAGAACAGCTGAACATGTTGCTGAACTTCGTGGCAAGAAAAGGGAGGAGTTATAATATGAAATTACATGAATTAAACTCTTTACCAGAATCAAAAAGAAGAAAAATTGTTGGACGTGGACCTGGATCAGGAATGGGTAAAACATCTACTCGTGGACAAAAAGGTCAAAAATCAAGAAGTGGTGTTTCAATTAAACCTTGGTTCCAAGGTGGACAAAGTCCATTATATAGAAAACTTCCAAAACGTGGTTTTAATAATGTTGCTTTTACAGTTAGATATGCTATTATTAATTTAAATGATTTAAATAGATTTAATGATGGGGATGTTGTAACTTTAGAATTATTAAAAGAACTTGGAATTATAAAGAAGGAATTATCTGGACTAAAAGTTTTAGGAAATGGAGAACTTACTAAAAAGCTTACAGTAAAAGCTAATAGATTTTCTTCTAAAGCTGTTAGTAAAATAGAAGCAAGTGGCGGAGTAGCAGAGGTGATTTAATGTTTGCTAATCTAAAAGGATTATTTAGTCCATCTAATAAAGATTTACGCAAAAGAATATTATTCACTTTAGCGTGCTTAGCTATATTTGCTCTAGGAACTAATATTGTAGTTCCTGGAGCTAAACAAATAACGAGAAATTTAGGTTTTTTAGAACTTCTTAACTTAATGAGTGGTGGAAGTTTAAAATCATTTTCTATCTTTGCTTTAGGTGTAATGCCTTATATTACAGCATCTATTGTAACTCAGTTTTTACAGATGGATATTCTTCCATACTTTAAAGAACTTAAAGAACAAGGTGCAACCGGAAGACAAAAGATTAATAGAATTAATCGTTATTTAGGTATTTTCTTTGCATTTTTGCAAGGATATGTATTCTCAATTGCCTTTTTAGGTAATGGTGGAGCATTTGAAGTTATGAAATCAGCTATATTTTTAACTGCTGGTACAGCATTCTTATTGTGGCTTGGTGATGAAATCACTAAAAAGGGTATTGGAAATGGTGTATCATTAATAATTATGGCTGGTATTGTTAATACACTTCCAAAAACTTTCATTACTGCTTTTCAAGAACTAGTGCTTGGTAGTGCTTTTAGCACTTGGAGTGGAATTATATTATTTGTAATTTTTGTTGTTGTATATATTGCAATTATTATCGGTGTTATATATATGCAAATGGCAGAAAGAAGAGTTCCAATTCAATATTCTAATCGTACTCAAAGTTCATATGGTGGAGAAAAATCATTTATTCCAATTAAGCTTAATACTGCAAGTGTTATGCCAGTTATTTTTGCATCAGCAATTATTGGCATTCCTAGTTTAATTGCTGAATTTTTAAAAAATGAAGGTTTTAAGAATTTTATTGATAAATATATTTCATATACAACATATACAGGATTTTTACTTTATATGGTGTTGATATTCTTATTTGGATATTTCTGGACTTTACTTGAACTTAATCCAGACGAAATGGCAGAAAATCTTGATAAGTCAAGAAGCTATGTTCCTGGTATTACACCCGGAGAAAAGACTAGTGAGTATTTGAAATATGTTATAGTAAGACTTACTGTTGTAGGTACGCTTGGACTTATGTTTATAGCAGCGTTACCAATATTATTTTCAAAAGTATCTAATTTATCTAGTAGTGTAACTATTGGAGGAACTGGATTGTTAATTGTTGTTGGTGTAGCATTAGAAACATATAAACAACTTGAAAGTAGTATAGTTTCACGTAGTTATTCTGGTTCAAGAAAGAGAAGAAGAAGATAATGAAGAATATAGTAATTTATGGTGCACCAGCTGCTGGAAAAGGTAGTATTTGTGAAAAGCTAGTTGAAAAATATAAATATAATCATATATCAACTGGGAATTTATTTAGAAATTTAGATGATAGTACTGAATTTAATCGAAAAATTCACGAAACTATTGCTAAAGGTAATTTAGTCGATGATGAAACTACTTCTAAACTAGTTCAAAATCATTTAGAAACTTTAGATAATAATCCTATTGTCTTAGATGGTTTTCCTAGAAATTTAAATCAAGCTAAAATATTAGATACTTTTT
Organism: uncultured Erysipelotrichaceae bacterium; assembly: GCA_902766545.1. Taxonomy (GTDB): domain Bacteria; phylum Bacillota_I; class Bacilli_A; order RF39; family UBA660; genus CAG-533. The sequence goes on from CACXEC010000091.1 coordinate 5,365, forward strand.
TTGATAACTACATAGTTATTAACATTGAAGTATCTGAGATGGTTGCTTTAGAAAGAGCTTTAGGTAGGGTTACATGTTCAAAATGTGGCAAAATATACAATAAGTATTCTGAATCAATGAAGCCTTTAAAAGAAGGCATTTGTGATGTTTGTGGCGGTGATTTGGTTGGTAGAAGTGATGATAATGAAGAATCATTTAAAACAAGATATAATATTTATATGAATAATGTTGAATCATTATTAAATTACTATAGCGAAAAAAATTTATTATTCATTATTAATAGTGATCAAAAGTCTCCAAATGAGATTTTTGAAGAAATTGAGAAAGTGATAAAATAATATGGTTACAATTAAAACTAAGGAAGAAATTGAACTAATGAAAAAAGCTGGTCATATTAATTATTTAACTCATCAGTATTTGAAAGGTTTAATTAAACCTGGGATTACAACTAAATATTTAAATGATGAAGCTGATAAATTTATTAGAGAAAATGGTGGTATACCTGGCTTTCTAAATTACGAAGGATATCCTGGAAGTATTTGTGTAAGTGTTAATGACGAAATAGTTCATGGGATTCCTTCAGATGACCATATTTTAAGAGAAGGCGATATTGTATCTTTGGATATAGGTGTCGTAATTGATGGTTATCACTCTGATTCAGCTTGGACATATCCAGTTGGAGTGGTAAATAAAGAAAAAGAAAGATTAATGCATCATACGGAAAAAGCATTATTTATTGGTTTAAAAGAGATAAAGAATGGCGCTAGATTAAATAATATAGGTGCTAGAATATCTGAATATGCTCATAAACATAACTTAAGTGTTGTTGAAGAATTAGTTGGTCATGGGGTTGGAACAGATTTACATGAAGAACCTGATGTACCTAATTATGGAAAATATAACACTGGTATGGTTTTAAAAACAGGTATGGTTATCGCAGTTGAACCAATGCTTAATGCAGGAACTAGACATATCTGTGTGTTAGATGATGACTGGACAATTGTTACAGAAGATGGGCGCCCAAGTGCTCACTATGAACATACAGTTGTTGTCACAGATGATGGATATGAGATTTTAACGGGAGAGTGAAAAATGGCTAAAGAAGCTAAAATTGAAGTTGATGGAAAAGTTATAGATGTTTTCAAAGACGAATATAAAGTGGAATTAGAAAATGGACATATAGTAACAGCTCACGTTTCTGGTAAAATACGAATGAATATGATTCGTATCTTACCGGGCGATAAAGTTACTATAGAATTTACACCATATGATGTAACACGTGGGCGTATAATTTATAGAAAATAGGAGGATGTAAAATGAAAGTTAGACCATCTGTAAAAAAAATGTGTGCTAAATGTAGAATTATAAGAAGAAAAGGTAAAATTATGGTTATATGTGAAAACCCTAAACATAAACAAAGACAA
>CACXEC010000092.1 GCA_902766545.1 uncultured Erysipelotrichaceae bacterium
AGTTTTCTTTCCAAAACCAAATTTTTGTAAATAGTCATATAATAATTCAGTGCCAAGTCTTTGTCCTAAAACAACAAAACCTGGATTACAAGAATTTTCTACAACTTGTAAAAATGTTTCACTACCATGCCCTCCTCTTTTCCAACACTTAATTCTAGCATTTTCTACAGTTATAGAGCCACCATCATAGTAATGATCTTCAAAAAGGTTTACTTTTTTTTCATTTATAGCGGAAGCTAATGTTATTATTTTAAAGGTTGATCCAGGCTCATAAGTAGCCCAAATTGGAAGATTACGATTAATTGTTTCTAAATCATAATTTTGATAATTATTTGAATTAAAATTTGGTCTTGAACTCATCGCGATTATTTCAGCGGTATTTGGATCCATTACGAGTATTAAAGCTTGTTCAGGATTATATTTTTCAACTATATTATCTAGTTCTCTTTCCGCTGCTAATTGGATATTCATATCTATGGTTAAATAAATATTATTACCGTTAATAGGTTCATCATATACTTCAGACAATTCAAGGCGATTACCTTTTCCATCTGAGTAGTATTTGACTCCTCCATCAGTCCCTTTTAAGTAATTGTCATATGATAGCTCAATACCTGATAATCCTTGATTATCAATTCCAACATAGCCTAAAACATGTGAAAGAGTATTATCATAAGGATAATATCTTTTAGATTCTTTAAGTAAGTAGACACCATCATAGTTTAGTTTAGAAATTTTTTCTGCTAATTCATATGACAGTCTTCTTCCCTCCGGATGAATTCTTTCTATTGAAGTTTTTTTGCTTAAATGGGAATAAATATTTTTATAATCTGTATTTAATATTTCAGATAAATCTTTTGCAACTTTTTCTTTATTTTTTATTTGAACTGGCACAACAACTAAACTAGTTGTTGTTATATTATCGGCTAGAACTATTCCATTGCGATCATAAATTTTTCCACGGTCAGCAAGTAGTGGCAAATTACGACTCCAAAGACTATTAGCTAATTTATTTAAATCTTTAGTTTTAAAAACTTGAAGATAGAATACTCTTATAATCATTATTGTAAATAGTAATATAATAATAATTAAAGTAAATCTCATTCTTTTTAATATTTTATAATGAAACAAATAAATCACCATTTAAATAATATGAAAATGAGAATAAAAGTATTAAAAAAAGCATCTTATGATGCTTTATGTTTCTATCTCAACTGTTCCTCGAAATATACGATTTTGATCTTCATTTTGAGGTCTATTTAATCCAATTAAAGTAAAACTTAAAGTATATTTTTGAGTTGCACGAACAGGTATCATAACTCTTTCAACTATATATTCATTATTTCTTGGAGCTGGTTGATATCCTATATTAGGGCCCCCATTTGTAGATGAAACCATGTATTGTAAATTGTTGGTAACAAATGTGTTTGCTTGAACTCTCCATCTTAAACTATAATACATTGGATAATCTGACAAATTTTCAACCGTAAAAGTCTTATATGGCCTTACTATGTTATCAGCAAATGGTTGATCATCCGGAACAAGGTTATCTACATTAACAGTTTCACCATCACTAAAACGAATTATTAACATAGCTGTACCCGTATTGTGATCCGCATTGCCAGTTGAACTCGATGTTCCGGTTCCCATTCCATTATAAGGTGCTTCTATGCAATTTGTATCACACTTATTGTCTCCATTAGTATCACACATGATATCACATACTCCATCACCATTAATATCAAGATTTAAATCGGCAATTCCATCTCCATTAGTATCAATATCTGTATCGGGAATTCCATCTCCATCTAAATCAAGGTTTAAATCAGGCCATCCATCTCCATTAGTATCACAGTTTATTTTACATTCTTTACGTTTATCATCTGTAGAAGCATCATTTATAAGGTTAAAATCAGCATTACCATCGTTATCCGTATCTATATTAAATACACTCTTTCTATTTCCTTTATAATCTACATTAATATTTGGTTTGTTATCATTATTTGTATCAACATTAATATCTGCTAAGCGATCATTATTAATATCAATATTAATATCTGCTATTCCATCTCCATCAATATCTTTATTTAAACTTGCTACATTTATATACTTTATTCCTAAATAGGTTGATCCAATAAGCGCTAAGAGCAATAACCATAGTCCGAAAATAATCCAACCAATTCCAATAACTTTTCTTTCAACTCTGAAGATTAGTTCTAATCCTTTTTTGGTTACTTTTAAACTATAAGGGAGATAAATATAATCATCTTTTGGATTATAAGTTAATCTAATAACTTTCATAACATGTTTCTTTGAAACATCTAAGTCATCTTTATAAATATCTTTTAGTTTTTTCTCGATTTCAGCATATTGTTCTTTATCACTTTTTAGATTAAATTTAGCTAAATCTAAAGTATATCCTCCAAAAGTCGAAATTGGATTTTGTTTCTTCTTTTTACTCATTTTGACCTCCTATCTATTTAAATAAAATTACAGCTTTTTTCATTCTTGCTTTATGATTAGCAATAAAGTTTTTATAACCACTTGAAGCAAGAGATCGTTGTTCCGATTTATAATTAATCGCTTTTTCTATTTCAGCATTTAATTTTTTTTGGAGATCTAATTCATCAACATCAAATTTTTTAGCAAGTTCAAAAATACTTTTTTGTAAATTAAATGTTTCCGGCATTAAATCTTTTCCATTAGTTGACACCACTTCATTTAGGACACCATAATTTAAGTAGTATGTTAAGCCAAATCCTTTTTCAAATTCTTCGTTAGTAATTACGGCTTCTTCTTGTTCTTCTTTAACTGGTTTTTCGACTTGATAGTTTTCTAAAAATTCCCAAAGTTCAAGAGCTTTCATAAAATTTTGTTCTTTTAAAATTACGTTTGTCTTTCTTATCGGACTACGTACAGGTGTGGCATTAGCCATAGCTTTCATAAATTTACTTGACATAAATTCTTCTAAGATATCCATGATGCCATTTATTTTAGCTTCTCTTTCAGCTTGTAACTCTTCAGATAATTCTTCTTCATTTTTATTACGGCTCACCATATTTAAATTAATATTTATTTCTTGATTTTTATATAGTGTTTTTCCTTCATAGACAACGCTTTTTTCTTCTTTATTGGAGAAGCTTTGTTCGCGATATGTTAGCCTTTCTCTAACAAATGTATATAAGTTCATTATTAGTGAATAAACAAACCTATTTTCATATAAATCAATTGTTTCTTCTTTAAATACGTTTAGTAACTTTAATGGTTTAACTGATCCATCTTCATCAACATCTTGAATTAAATTAGTATGAACTGCTAGATGTTTAATTGATTCTTCAGATACCTTTTTTGTTTTTTCAATAGGAACAATATCTTCTTCTTGAACAATAAATCTACGAGGATTTCTAATTATAGTATCTAAATAAGGCACTGCCTCACTTAATATATCTACCCATGAATAATCTAGGACCACTTTATTTACGCTTTTTCTTACTTCAGTTCTAGCACTTGTACCTTTTATAAATTGACTTAATTCATCTTGGGGAATGTTTTTTACTAATAATCCTAAATCATTATTCATAAGCATTTCTTCTTTCTATTATATTCTCTTTTTTAATCTTTCTAAAAGAATTTTACATTCTTTCATAACATCTTGACCAAAAGTCTGATCTAAGAAGTCTATAAATCCATCAATTTCACCTCTAATATAAGCAAGGTTTAACTGATCAAATTTTCTTAAAATCTTATTAGCAATTAAATAATCAACTGCAACCATTTCATCTCCGCCACAAGCAACATATACGGGAACAAAATCTTTTAATTGTTTAACAATTCGGTTTCCAAATGCCAAACGGAAATGTTCGATTACATAATTGTCCATGTCTTCGATTTTCTTAAGTGTTTCATCTTTAACTGGATATTTCTTTTTAGCTTCTTCAAATAAACTTGCAAAATAAGTGGCGGAAATATCTAGTCCTTCTGTTTGAGGAGCAGTAAATTCTACGCCTTTAGTATCGATATTTATTGGCATCGCACGGTCATATACTTTATCTGTTATCATAAATGTTGAGTCAT
>CACXEC010000093.1 GCA_902766545.1 uncultured Erysipelotrichaceae bacterium
AAGAAAATGAGTAAGTCTACTGGTAATATTATCGATCCAATTGAAGCTATTAAAACTTATGGAGCTGATAATGTAAGATGGTATATGTTATTTACTTCTCCAGTATGGACTCCATTAAAGTTTGATATTGAAGGCTTAAAAGAAGTTCATTCTAAGTTCTTTAATCCATTTAAAAATACGTATTCTTTCTTTCAAACTTATGCTAATATAGATAAAATTGATATAAGTGAGTGTAATGTTCCTTATGAAAAACGAGAACTTATTGATAAATGGATGATTTCTAAATACAATAAATTATTAAAAGAAGTAACTAATGCTTATGAAGTATATGATTTAAATATTGTTGTAAAACTTATTACATCATTTGTTTCTGAAGATTTATCTAATTGGTATATTAGACGTAATAGAAATCGTTTCTGGGCTTCAGTGATGGATGATTCTAAAAAATCAGTTTATATGACTACATATGAAGTATTATTGGGGTTATGTAAAATGTGTGCACCAATTATTCCTTATGTTACTGAGGAGATATATCGTGATTTAACAGGCGAAGATTCTGTTCATTTAGCATCTTTTCCAACTTATGATGAATCATTGATTAATCTAGAAGTTGAAGAGAAAATGGATAAGGTTAGAGAACTAATATCTATTGGTAGATATGTAAGAGAAGAAGCTAATATTAAAGTAAGACAGCCTTTATCTGAAGCCTTAATTGATGGTAAACTAGAATCTTTAATTGGAGATTTAAGTTCTTTAATTAATGAAGAATTAAACGTTAAAAAAGTAACTTATGCACATGATTTATCTAAATATATGAATTTTACTGTTAAGCCTAATTTTAAAGAAGTTGGTAAAACTTTAGGCTCTAAAATAAAATTATTTCAAGAATTATTATTAAAATTAAATGACGAAGATATCAAACTATTACTTAATAATTCATCTATAAAAATAGGCTTAGATGGTGAAAAATTAGAAGTAACTCCTAATATGGTAGATATTAGAATTGATTCTAAAGAAGGATTTAATGTTGGAATGGAAAATAATACATTCGTTATATTAAATACAGATTTATCTCACGATTTAATTTTAGAAGGATTAGCAAGAGAAATTGTTTCTAAAGTTCAAAATTTAAGAAAAACTTTAGGATTTGATATAGCAGATAGAATTAAACTTTATTATCAAGCTGATGGGGAAGTTTTAGAAGCTTTGGAAGAGTTTAAAGAATATATTAAAGATGAAACTTTAGCTGTTATTTATGAACAAAAAGAAAATAATGGTAAAATGGATATTAATGGAAATGAAGTATTCATTGAAATAGAGAAAAAATAAAAGTTGAGATGATCTCAACTTTTATAATGTATAACTGCTTAAATCTTTATTAGAATCACGCCTTAATTCTTCAGCTTTACTTAAAATATCATATATTTCATTAAATATAATATTATGACCAGTTGACATATATTTATATCTTTCATCAACTTTTTTTCTTATTTCGCTAAGTCCGGTATTATCCGTAAATAGTATACAGACTTTAAATTCTGCTAAAAGTAACTGAAAAGTTAATTGAAAATACTCCTCATCGTCTTCTTCCATTTGAGCAAGTTCTTCTTCAGATTGTTCTTCATCTAAGCTTTCTGCTTCTATGACAGTATCTTTTTCGTTATGAATTTCTTCATTTTCTTCATCACTATGATAATCATAATCGGCTGAAACGTCACTATCTAAAATGTCTTGATCTGTGAATTCTATTATATCATCAATAATTAATAAAAGTCTTTTTAAAGCGTATTTGTTATTTATTAAGCTTACTTTTTCTTGACTAACGCCATTTATCCTACTTGGAACATTTTTACTAAATGTTCCAGGTAATCCGTCTATATTTCCTTTTAACATTTCTCTTTCTATTTTAGCATCAAGAAAAGATAAATTATATTTAAATTTCAAACTAAGTCTACTATCAGAATCAATATCAAGTAGTCGTAATACTTGATAATTATATTCTTCATCATAATGTTGCATTGAATTTCGTACTAATCTAAAATCTAAATCAGAATCACATATTTTAATATCATCATCATCTGCAATGTCAACGAAATATTCATCATCGTCTAGAGCAAGTTGGTGGAGTCTTTTTATAATTCTAACAATTATTAATTCATCTTCAATATCATCAAGTGCCACTTCAGTTGTTAATTCGCGATAATTCTTTTTGTCAAGAATTTCAAATACAAATTCTGTTGCTTTTGCAGTCTCTTCTGGACAAATTTTAAAGTATTCATAATATTCTTGTTCTTCTTTAAGGCTTGTAATTAAATAATTAAGCATGCTTTGATAATGTTTAGAATCCTTTTGACCGCTTTCTTCAAGTGATATTAATGAACTATAAATATTTCTAATAGTTTCAGATACTTCAAATATTTTATTAATAGTGCTCATTGTCTCTTTATTTAATTTTGTTGCAAATTGATTAGCCTGTTTAAAATCTTTACTTCTACAATTTACTAATTCTTTGACTAGTTCAAAAAATGGGTCTATTTTAATAGATTCTAAGATATTATTAATTGTATTTTCACTCATAAATAAATTAGCAACACGTATTAATATTTTTAAGTATTCTTTAAATGAATCATTAGCAGTCTTTAATAATTTATACGCTTTAGTAAACATAAAATATCCATAAGCATTTTTGAATTCTTCTTTTTTTTCATCAGAGATATAAAACTCAGTTTCAAGTATAGTATTTCCGTTAAATGAGTGTGGTACATCCTCATAATTTTCTTGACTAATTGTGTAGTGAACTGTAGGATTTAAAAATGCTAAAGTATATTTAACTTTACTAAATTCTTTTTTATCCTTTAGTAATTCTATAATACGATAATCAACTTCTAAACCATAGTAGAATAGGGCAAGCACTAAATAAGTATTATTTGACATGTTTTCACAAGCAGCTTTTTTAAAATAGCCTGTAAGTAAGTTTTCAAATGCTTTACTATCGGTTTTACTTAAGTTTACTAAATCAGTATAAACTCTTCTTAAAACAAGTGTTTTACGATTTTGAAATACTAAAAAAGGATCATCCAAAGTAACCATTTTATTCATTTGTTTAATAAACTCTATTGTAGTGTTAATAAAATTTTTGTCTTCTGAAATTGGACTAAGTAACGCTTCGTATTCATCTTGTTTAGCTTTAATTTTACTTAATACATCTATCTGACGTGTTGTACTTTTTTGATTATCAAGTTTATATAATTCTTCAAATAAATTATATAATTCATTGGCTTTATCAATTATTAAACGTAGTTTTATTAAATATTCTTCATTCATAATAAATACTCCCTATAATGACTTTGATGGAAGCTCACCATTGTGTAATCTTTTTCTTTTTTCAGCTGAATCAATTGCTTGAATCAACAAGCTTTGAATAATATTTGATGTAAATTGCATATTTAAAATAATATTTTTTAATGTATTTAAATTAGTTTTACTAATATATAAAATATAAGTTTTAAATTCAAATATTAGTTTTGTGGTATCTGAGCATGGATTTAGCTGAGATAATAAAATTAATTTATTTTGAATAATTATAAAAGCTAAGATGTCTAAATAACCATCTTTAATTTTAGGATCTATTCCAAAAGAGTTAGCAACGCTATCGTTTAGTGAACTTTTAACAGTTTCGAATTTAGTTGTAAAAAAGTTTTCTTCAAGTTCATTTCCGGTCATAAATGCAGAATCTAGTTTAATTTTTAAAAGCTCAGCTTTTTCTTTAGTATTTGCATTTTTTGCTTGTTCTTCTAAGGTCATTTGAAAATGGTATGCTACAGATGTTTCAAATAAAAACGTGAATTTTCTAGTAAATATAATGGCATCTTGTGGATCTATTCCATTACTTGTTAAGAATTGGAATTTTTGATCTTGCATAAAAACTGCTTTGGTAAAATCGTGCTCTTCGATTGGCTCTAAAAACATTAATAAATGCAAGTTATTTTTAATTCTATTAAAACATAATCTAGCGGTTTCATCCATGTTGTCATTTCGTCTTCTTTCTAAATAATTTACTAGTTGAGAAATGAATAAAAAATTATTTTCAAGTAGTGAGTAAGCTTTATCTTCCGCGATTCTAAGTTCTACTAATCTAGCTATTACTTTATCAATTTCATTTTCATAATTAGAAATATAATCTTTGTTGGTTAGCAAATAGGGTAGACGGTCATATTCGGCTTTTATATCTAAAGTTATTCGAGCAATTTCATCTAATAATTCTAATAAATCCTTATCCATAAACCCTCCTTAAAGCGTATAAAAGCTATTATATATAAATTAATGAATAAAAGCTATAGAAAAATAAATTTTTATAAAAAAATAAAATGCCTTATGGCATTTTATCTATTATAGTATTCAACAATTAATGATTCATTAATATCTGCATTAAGTTCACTTCTTTCAGGAAGTCTTATGAATTTGCCAGACATTTTCTTTGAATCAAAATCTACATACGCAACTCTATTTAGAGTATTTTCTAATGATTGTTTCATAGCTGGATGATTTAGTGATTTTTCTTTTACAGAAATAATACTTCCAGGTTTAACAATATATGATGGAATATCAACTGATGAACCGTCAACTAAAATGTGTCCGTGATTAACTAATTGTCTAGCACCACGTCTAGTTTGAGCAAGTCCCATACGATATACAACATTGTCTAATCTACTTTCTAAAAGTTTAAGTAAGTTTTCACCAGTAATACCTTTCATTTTAGCAGCTTTTTCAAATGTTCTAGCGAATTGTTTTTCAGTTAATCCATACATGTATCTAACTTTATTTTTTTCACTTAATTGGATTCCATATTCACTTGATTTTTTTCTTCTACTTGTACCATGAATTCCAGGTGCATAAGGTCTACGAGCTAATTCTTTACCATTTTCTAAAACTGAAAATTCATAACGTCTTGCCTTTTTATAAACTGGACCAGTATATCTTGCCATATTTTCTCCTTTCTTAGCGAAAGAGTATCTTCTAAATTCTTTATAGGGTGTTTATTGTCTTTTTCCCTTAGGCAGGGAGGTACTAGAGTTATTTCAAATAAACACGTTATAAATTTTTTAGAAACCTGCCTCATTGCGCATAAGTATTATATATTAAGTATATGTAAAATGTCAATATTTTTACAATTGTTCTTTTGTATTGAATGAAAATTTAGATTGTGGTATGATAAAAACATAATAGGAAGGGTATCAATTATGGCTAGTTTGAAAGAACATTTTGCGTTTAAAAATTATAGTAATTCAATAAGCTTAGACGATGCAATTGTTGAAGGCAAAAAATATCGAATTACAATTTTAAGTGATATTCTTATTCGTTTTGAATGGTCTAATGATGGTAAATTTGAAGATCGTCCAACAGAATTTGCACAATTTAGAAGATTTTCAGTTCCTAAGTATACTAAACAAGAAGATAAAAACTTTTTAATTATAACTACTAAATATTTTAAATTAGAATATCAAAAAGAGATGCCTTTTTACGGGACTAAATTAGCTCCTGATCAGTATTTGAAAGTAACATTAAATAATTCAGATAAGTTTTGGTATTTTGGCGCTGCTGAAGCAAGAAACTTTAAAGGAACTGCATATTCTTTAGATAATGCAGATGGAATTGCTAATTATTATAATGGATTATATTCTACAGATGGTTTTGTATCTATAGATGATTCAAAAAGTTTGATAGTTAATCAAGATGGTTCACTAGGAAAAAGAAATGATGAGAGAATTGATACTTATTTATTTATGTATCGTAAAGATTTTGGCTTTTGTTTAAGAGATTATTTTAAATTAACAGGAAAGCCAGCTTTAATACCTAGATATTCTCTAGGGATCTGGTGGAATAAAAACATCAGTTATACATCAGCTGATATTGAAGAATTAATTACTAATTTTAAAAATAATGGTGTGCCATTATCTGTTTTCTTATTTAATAAATCATGGCATATTTCATATGATAAATGTAAAAGTGGATATACTTTTAATTATAAACTTTATGATAATCCTAAAAATTTAATTGATAATTTACATAATAATCATATTAGAGTTGGGTTAAATATTGATCCATCAGATGGAATCCATCCAGAAGAGATTGCTTATAATAGATTTAAAACAGCTGCAAATTATCAAGAAGACGGTATTATACCTTTTAATGTATTTAATAAAGATATGTTAAATGCTTATTTTGATGAATTAATTAAACCTTTATATGATCTTGGTACTGATTTTTTCTGGATTGATTACAATAATCCTAAAGATTTGTATACTTTAAGAGCTTTAAATAGATACCATTTTTTAGATTATGAAAAATTTGTTAATAAAAGAGGATTTATATTAAGTAGAAATGGGCTTATAGCATCGCATAGATATCCATGTCTTTATAGTGGAGAAACTATTGTTAGTTGGAAAAACTTACAGTTAATACCGGAGTTTAATTCTAGAAGTTCAAATATTGGTATTTCTTGGTGGAGTCATGATATAGGTGGATATAAAAATGGAATTGAAGATCCTGAATTATATATGCGTTTTATTGAGTTTGGAACTTTTTCGCCAATCTTTAGACTTTCTAGTGATTCCTCTCATTATTATAAAAGAGAACCTTGGCTTTGGGATATTAAAACATTTTCCGTAGTAAAAGAATACTTAAAGTTAAGGCATGAACTTATTCCATATATTTATACTGAAGGATATAAATACTCCAAAACTGGTTTGCCATTAATTCAACCAGTATATTATAGATATCCTGAAATATATGATGAACCTTTATATAAGAATGAGTATTATTTTGGAACAGAATTATTTATTGCGCCTATAACAACTAAAAAAGAGCCTTTAATGAATCGAACTGTGCAAAGAATATTTTTGCCTAATGGTATTTGGTATGATTTTAAATCTGGTAAAAAGTATGTTGGTGGAAAACGTTATGTGACTTTCTTTAAAGATGAAGATTATCCTGTATTTGCAAAAAGAGGTACAATAATACCACTTGCGGATATAACAGAAGATTTAAATAATACAAATAATCCTAAAAAATTAGATATTCATATCTTTCCTGGTGCTAGTAATACTTATAAATTATATGAAGATGATGGAATTAGTTCTTTATATGAACAAGGATACTATTTGATTACAGATATTGATTATAATTATCAAGCTAATAATTTTACTTGTATAATTAGACCAGTAGAAGGAAAAGTCGAAGTTGTACCGGAAAAAAGAAGCTATAAAGTAAGATTTAGAAATACAAGAAAACCTAAAGATGTAATTGTATATATTGGTCAAGAAAAAATAGAAAATCCAAAATCATATGCTTTAGGTAATGATTATATTGTCGAGGTGGAAAATATTTCAAGTACTAAGCAAATATCTATTAATTGTAAAGGTACTAATATTGAAATATCTGCTGAACGTATTATTAATGATGATATAGATTCAATCCTTAGTGATTTACAAATAAATACTGATTTAAAAGAAAAAATTGCCGAAATATTATTTAGTGAAGAAGAAATTAAGAAGAAACGTATAAAGATCAGAAAATTAAAAAGAAGTGGATTACATCCTAAGTACGTTACAATGTTTATTAAACTATTAGAATATATTGCAGAATTATAAGATATGTATAATAACGCATATCTTTTTATTAAATATTTTAGTATAATTAAAGTAGGAGGCAATATGAATAGTATCTTAAGTAAACTAGACTATAATAGAGGAATTAATTTAGACGTTAAAAAAGTATCAAATAAATCTTTTCAAATTATTAAATTAGAAAAATCGTTTTTTAAAGATAAAGCTATGGATCAATATTTTATAAAATTATATAAAGTTGAAAACGATAGCTTAGTTTGTCAAGGGTATATATATTTTTATCTAGATACAGATGCAAGGATAAGTACCTATATTGGAAGTTATGTAAAAACAGAATATCGATCAACAGGAATTGCTTCTTTGTTAACATCTTATTGGATTAAATTTTGTTTAGATAATGGATTTTATGATTTGACAACGATAAAATCTCAAAAGAAACCATTTCTTTTATATATCCTTAAAAATTATTCTTTTGAGATTGAAGATCCTTTAAAGTATTTAAAAAACGATTATAATATTCATATTTGTACTTTACCTAATGATTTAACAAAATATTTAGTGTTTGATAATGAAAGATATGCTATTTCATTTAAAGAAGGAACCGTGTATAAAAATGATAATTATCAAATTGTATCAAAAGATACTGAAAATTTGACAAGACTTGATACAATACTACTATCAAATAAGCATGATTTACAAGACCCTAATGGTGCATTTGATAAAAGTGAAAAAAGAATTGAAAGATTTAAATCAATCTAACTATATCTTGAAATTAAAATAATTATTTTATATAATACGTTTGTAAGCAGATGAAGAAAGAGTAGTAGTAAAAAAGTTTTTATAGAGAGTTAGCGGTTGGTGGAAGCTAATAAAATGATTTTATGAACTTGCTTTTGGATGTATTAGGAGAAGTCCTTTATAACTTTTAAGATTAATTAAGGTGGTACCACGGCTTTTCGTCCTTAGATGAGCTGTGGTTTTATTTTAAGGAGGATTTATGGATAATTTATTTGTTTTTTTAGTATCATTTATATTTATATTTATTATTTATGTATTTTTTTATATTACAAAAAGAAAAAAAGGAACGTTAAAAAATAATAAAGAGTTTAATTTTTTAATTAATAAGTTTAAACTAAATAAAAATAAATTGAATTATAATAGATTGGGATTATTATTTGCATTTATAAATAGTTTAATTATTTCGGTAACAGGTACTGTTTGTACTATGGTTAAAATGAAACTTATATGGCAACTTATTATTGCATTTGTAATGATTATGGGTTTAATTTATAGTATTTATGGAATAATTGGACAAGTTTTACAAAGGAAAGTAGGAATAAAAGATGATGAACGTAAAAGAAATAGAAAATAAATGGCAAAAATATTGGGAAGACAATAAGACTTTTTATACTGATTTAAAGGATTTTTCTAAGCCAAAATATTATGTTTTAGATATGTTTCCTTATCCATCTGGAGTAGGGCTTCATGCTGGACACCCTGAAGGATATACGGCAACAGATATAGTTGCTAGAATGAAAAAAATGCAGGGATATAATGTACTTCATCCGATGGGATTTGATTCTTTTGGACTTCCTGCAGAGCAATATGCTATTTCAACGGGTAATCATCCAGCAAGCTTTACCGAAAAAAATATTGAAACTTTTAGAAAGCAATTAAAAATGCTTGGGTTTTCATATGATTGGTCTAAGGAAGTATCAACATCAGACCCTAAATTTTATAAATGGACTCAATGGATTTTTAAAAAGTTATATGAAGATGGACTAGCTAAAGAAGTTGAAATGCCAGTAAACTGGTGTGAAGAACTTGGAACAGTTCTTGCTAATGATGAAGTAATTGATGGTAAATCAGAGCGTGGAGGATATCCAGTTGTACGTAAAATGATGAAGCAATGGGTAATTGATATTCCTGCTTATGCTGAAAGGTTATTAGATGGTTTAGAGACAATTGAATGGCCAGAATCAACTAAAGAAATTCAAAGGAATTGGATTGGTAAAAGTATAGGAGCTCATATTGATTTTAAAGTAAAAGACACTAATGAATCTTTTACTGTTTTTACTACTAGATGTGATACTCTATTTGGTGCTACTTACTGTGTACTTTCTCCTGAACATAGATTAGTTGATTTAATAACGACAAATGAGCAAAAAGAAAAAGTAGAAAAATATAAAAAAGAAGCAGCATCTAAATCAGATTTGGAAAGAACTGAGTTAAATAAAGAAAAAACAGGAGTATTCACAGGGGCATTTGCAATTAATCCAGTAAATAATAAAGAAATACCAATTTGGATTAGTGATTATGTTTTAGCAAGTTATGGAACTGGTGCTATTATGGCTGTTCCTGCCCATGACCAAAGAGATTATGAATTTGCTAAAAAGTTTAATTTACCAGTTATTCAAGTACTAGAAGAAGTAACTGGCAAAGTTCATGATAATGAAACACATAAAAATTCAATTGTTGCAGTTGTTTATGACGAAAGTGCTAATAAGTATTTAACTATAAATTGGGGAAATAAAGGTGGACGTTTATTTATCGGTGGTACAAGAAAAGATGGAGAGGATGCTCTTACTTGTGCTTTAAGAGAAATAAAAGAGGAAACTGGTTATGATAATTTAGAGTTAGTAAAAGAAACTTTTAAAATGAATCATCATTATTATGCTTATAATAAAGATAAATATTTTGAAATTGAATGTACTGGTTTCTTATTTAAACTAAAAAATAATCATCAAGTAAATCAAGAATTAGATACAGATGAAAACTTTAAAGTAGAATGGGTATCTAAGGAAATAATAGATGAAGAGATTAAAGATGAATTACACAAAAAGACTTTTATTTATGCAACAAATGAAATTGCTATGGAAAATGATGGTATTCACATTAATTCTGAATATTTAAATAATTTAAATAAAGAGGATGCAATAAGTAAAATGTTAGAATTTTTAGAAGATAAAAGAATTGGCTCTAAACATATTAATTATCGCATTCGTGATTGGATATTTGCAAGACAAAGATATTGGGGAGAACCTATTCCAATTGTTCATTATGAAGATGGAACTTCTGATGCATTAAAAGATGATGATTTACCATTAGTTCTTCCAGAACTAATGGATTATTCACCTAATAAAGATGGCTCTAGTCCGCTTAATAAAGCTAAAGAATGGGTTAATATAGAATACAATGGCAAGAAAGCTTTAAGAGAAACATCTACTATGCCAGGATCTGCTGGCTCATCTTGGTATTTTTTAAGATATATAGATCCTAATAATGAAGATGAATTTGCAAATTATGAACTATTAAAGCACTGGATGCCAGTTGACTTGTATATTGGTGGACCTGAACATGCAGTAGGGCATTTACTATATTCAAGAATGTGGAATAATTATCTTTATGATAAAGGATTAGTTCCAACAAAAGAACCATTTAAAAAATTAGTTCATCAAGGAATGATACTTGGTGCTAATGGAATTAAAATGGGAAAAAGATATCCAGAATACTCAGTTAATCCTAATGATATAGTTGAAAAATATGGAGCGGATACTCTAAGACTATATGAAATGTTTATGGGTCCACTAGAAGCTGATAAGCCATGGAATAATAATGGCGTTGAAGCATCAAGAAAATTCTTAGATCGTATTTGGAGATTATTTATTGAAGAAGAAAAAGTAAAAGATGAAGAAAATAAAACATTAGAGAAGATATATCATCAAACGGTAAAAAAAGTTACTAATGATTATGAAACTTTAAACTTTAATACTGCTATTAGTCAAATGATGATCTTCATAAATGCGGTTCAAAAAGAAAATATATTACCACTTGAATATGCAGAAGGATTTATTAAGCTTTTAAATCCAATTGCACCATTCATGACTGAAGAAATGTGGAATAAATTAGGGCATGATAAAACTATTGCTACTGAACCATGGCCATTGTATGATGAGGAAAAATGCCGCGAAAATGAATTTGATATTGGGGTTCAAGTAAATGGAAAACTTAGAGCGACTATTAAAGTATTAGAAACTGATACAGAAGATGATATTAAAGAAAAAGCTTTATCTGAACAAAATGTTATTAAACATCTTGAAGGAAAAGAAATAATAAAAGTAATTGTAATTCCTAAAAGAATAGTTAGTATTGTAGTTAAATAATACTAACTTTTTTATTTATGATAATTTTAATATATGCTATAATTTAAAGTAGAAATGAGCTGATTTAATGGAAAGGAATCCAATGACCGATAGTGAAGCAGTAAGAATATTAGGTCTAAGTAATTCATTTACCGGTGAAGAAGAAC
>CACXEC010000094.1 GCA_902766545.1 uncultured Erysipelotrichaceae bacterium
AAGAAGCAACTAAAACAAATGATTTAACTAAGTTAATTAATTCCGATAGACAAGAAGGAATATTTCAATATATTCAAAGCGGTCAAATGGAATATAAATTTTTAGTTAGTACAGCTGTTGGTTTGTTAGTGGCTTATTTATTCATTTCATTTACTTTTGATGTTTCGGTAAGGGCTGTAAAGTTAGGAGTGCTTCAACTTATTGCACCATTTCCAATAATTATGAGAATTACTAAGCCACATGGTGGTATATATGATAAGTGGTTTAAAGAATTAAAAGATACATATATTATGGTATTTTTAAGACTTGCAGTTATTTATTTTGCTGTATATATGATAGATTATGTAGTAGGAAATTTAGGTAGTATTTTAGCTGCTGTTGGTAATGGTTCACAAGATATGAATGGTACTTTTGAATCATATATTGCTCAAGTATTTTTAATCATAGGTTTACTTGTATTTGCTAAACAAGCTCCAAAGTTAATTGAAACATTAGTAGGATCTATTTCTGGTGGTTCATGGAGAATCAGTAAGAAACTTAATGGTGAAGATTACGAATATGTTAGAAGAGGTGCAGCGGGAGCTGGTGCATTAGGAAGTGGTCTTGCAAAAACTGGATTTAACACTTTTATGAAACAAAATGCTGATGGTTCATATTCATGGAGAATTGGCAAAGGCAATGGTGGTGCACAACAATTTTTTAGAAATGCTCATCAGCAGCTTGCTAATCTTCCAACCAATACAATAGGAAATGCTTTTCGTGGAATTCGAAATGGTAATGTCGATATTCAAAATTTAGGCAATGCAATAAGTCAGGCTAATCAAGAAACTCAAGATATTTTAGATAGAAGAGAAGAAAGAAAAGAAAGACTTAGAGAAAACGGCGGATTATTTGGTCAAGGTGCCTGGGGTGAAAGGTATTTACCTGGTATATCTGAAGTTGCTAGTGGTCTTCATCAATTATTTGATGGTGATGGTGAAGGACTAAAAGAATTTGGAGAAAGACTTAAAACTGGTAATGCCTTTACAGGATTAGGCAATCGTTTAAATCCATCTAGGGCTTTTTCATCTGCTGAATCTACTGCGTTGAGTGGTCTATTCGAAGAAATGGATGCTACAACTAAACCTTATGTTTTAGCATCAGATTCTGAAAAGATTAAAACTAAATATGCGGCAGATAGAGAAGCCGTTAAAAAGAGTTACGAAGCAGCTTTCAAGACTGCTGCTGAAGCAAGATCTACTTCTGTTCAAGAATTACACTCTGTAGAGCAATCATTGAGCAAAATTGCTAAGGAATTAACTGGTTCTGGTATTTCTAGGGATGAATTTAGATCTGGACGTTTTGGAAGTAGAATTGATGAATTAGAGAAAAAAATTGATGATTATACTAAATTAGCCGCTGATAGAAGTTCTTTAATAACGAAAAGACAAAGTATGGCAGCTGCTGGCCAAGATACCAGTGCAATTACTGCTCAAATTGAAAAAATCGATGGTCAAATAAAAGCTTTAAATATCAATCCTGATTTAGTTAAGGATGCTGCTACAGCCCAAGCAACTAAACAAAAACTTGCTGACTTCAAATCAAGACGTGAAAGAAGTAAAGCTGATGTTGATAGATACGATGCAGATGATAACAAATTGCGTAGTCAAAGAGATGCTGAACTTGAACATATCACTGATTTAGAGGATTCTGAAATATGGGAGACAGCGCTTAAAAAGATGAAGGATGAAAACGGACAAATTTCTGATGCAGTAAAAAAAGAATTTATGGAATCTTGGCAGGATGTTCGTAGAATGGCAGCAAGTATTCCTGTAGAAAAAATGAAAGCTGCAATTAAAGCTTCTGGATTTGTAGAGGACAGTTTAGATGAAGTTTATAAAAAATTTATTGATGGCAATTTTAATGCGGATGATTTAAAACATCTAGAAAAGTTAAAGAAACAAATTAAAAAGTTAAAAGAGTCATCTGAAATACATAGTGCTAGCATTAAAAGACATCAGGAAAGAAGAAAAAGAAAACCAGCACGTGATAAAGAGAAAGGAAGAGGCTAATGGATAGTGATTTATTATCTTTTTGTGAAGACTATGTTGGTGTCTTCCTAATCCTTATTAATCGTATAGATAATGATTTTTTATTAGATTTAGAGGCTGATAAAGCGGAAGAGTTAGAAAGATTAGAGCATACTGGTTATGATGATGCGGTAAAACAAAAGGCAATTGATGATATTAATTCATCTTATCATAAAAAATTATTTGATTATATTAGGGATAATATAGCATTAAGTGATTCTGAATTTTTTAATGAAGTTGTTGCTACGTTAAATGATTTCTTAACTGGTGATGACGATTTGGCTTTGGAGCTTAATATGAAAATTCCAGGTGAAGGAAAAAGTTTAAAGATGAATGATTATTATGATAATTACTTAATTGCGCTTACATATTGTATGAAAAATGAATTAAATAATCAAAATCAAGTGAAGGATGGTGTAAATGAAGAACAATAATTATCTTATTCCTGCTAACTCTAAAAGATCAATGTTAATACTAAGTCTATTTAATGTTACAGATTTAATTATATTTGCATCTGGAGCTGCTATGACACTTTTATTAATGCTATCTAAGATTGATAAATCATCTCTTAAGGCAGCTTTACTTGTTTTATCTCCTTTGCTTGCGTGTACATTCTTAGTTGTTCCTATTCCAAATCAACATAATGTTAGAACATTAATAAGAAATGTATATATCTATTTTACACGTAGGAGAACGTATTATTGGAAAGGATGGTGTATTAGAGATGGCGAAGAAAGTACAAAGTAAAAGTAATAGTAAATATTCTGAAGATTGGATTCCTGTTAAAGATATGCAAAATGGGATGATAATCCTTGATAATAATTTTTATGTTACAGGGGTTAAGGTTGAGCCTAAAAATATCTTTATTTTAGATCAGCAAACACAAAATAATGTTATATTTAATTTTAGATCATTTTATAATGCAATTGATTATGAGTTCTGGTTAATTGTAGCTGATAGACCAGTTGATATTAAACTATATTTATCACAACTACAACTAGAATATGAACAAGCTAGCACTCAAGCTATTAGAAAGCTTATAATGCAAGATATTGCTAAAGCTAACGATTTTGCTAGTTCAAGCTCTAATATTGTTGATACTGAGTATTATTTAATGTTTAGAGATAAGAATATAGAAGTTGTTAAGAAGAGAATTCAAAGTATTATTGCTAATTTAGCATCTATGGGAATTAATTCAAGACAAACAAGTAATGATGACTTAAAGTTTTTGCTTCAAAACTTTTTAAACGGTGAAGCAGGTAATGATTTTGGGACGGTGATGAGTGATGTCTAATACTTTTAAAAGTGAGATAGCTCCTAAAGGGATAAATTTTAATATTAATGATTTTATGATTAGTGATAAATATGCTACTATTTTATCAATTATTAGTTATCCTAAAGTAATTGGTCCTGGATTTTTAGCAAATATTACTAATTTGCCTGGTGTTAAGGTTGTAATAAAACATATTCCAATTCCTTTTTCAGTTATGAGTAAAATGATTGATAAGGAGATTATTGAACTTAAGGATAGTTATGCTAAAGAGCATGAACATACGATGCAAGAACGTATTAGACAAGATTATGAATCTTTAGAGTCTTTTGTTCAAATGCTTGCAGCTACACAGTCTAAGATTTTTGATTTTCAAATGCATGTTATGCTTACAGCAGATACTAGAGAGCAGTTAGAAAACAAAAAAATTCAAGTTCGAAATTACTTGGATGCAATGGGATTACGTGGTATTCCAATGATGTTTGAACAAGAAAAGGTTTTAAAATCAATGCTTCCAATATTCCCTAAACAAGATATTGAAGAGCGTGTTGGAATTCCAATGCCAAGTCCAACTATGGGAGCTATGTATCCATTTGTATTTGATAGTATTAAAGATCCAGGAAGTGCAACCTTGCTTGGTGCTGACTTTTCTGGTGGTGTTGTATTATTTAATCAATTTTTATATCAAATAAAGAAAGAATTAAATCGTAATAATGCTAACTTAATTATTTTAGGTACATCTGGTTCTGGTAAAAGTACTTCTGCAAAACTAATGCTTCGTACTCATATTAGAAATAATTGTAAAATTGTTGCCATTGACCCTGAAGGTGAACTTGAAGAAATGGTTAGAAATTATGGTGGTAATTTTATTGACTTAGGTAAGGGTGGTCAATATGGTATGATTAACCCTTTAGAAATTGTTTTGGATGCTGATGAAGAAGATATTAAAGCTGGTATGGGTAATTCAGTTTTAACAAGAACTCTTCAAAGTTTAAAAGCATTTTTAAAGTATTATTATCCAACTATTGAAGATGATGTACTACAAATGTTTAGTGAGGTAGCTCAAGAAACTTATAAACGTTTTAATATTGACTTTTCAACAGACTTATCAAAATTTACGTCTGAAGATTATCCAACTTTTGATGATTTGTATTCTACTATTAAAGGTAGATTATTATCTATGCCAGAAGCAACTAAAGAAAAAGATATTATGGAACGTTTAGAACTTAGAATTAGGCCTTTTACTCAAGAATTACGTTATTATTTTAATGGTCATACAACAATTAGAACTGATAGTAATTTTGTAGTGTTTAATATAAAAGAACTTATGAATAGTGATGAAAATATTCGTAATGCGTTATTCTTTAATATTTTAAAATATGCTTGGGGATTATGTTTAGATAGAAGTACTAATACGGTTATGTATGTTGATGAAGCACATGTCTTATTATCTGCAAGAAATGAGCTTGGGGCAGAATTCTTAGCACAAGTTCAAAGACGTAGTCGTAAATATAATTCTGGAACAATAATTATTACTCAACAACCAACCGACTTTGCTGCTGAAAATGTATTTGTTCATGGTAAAGCTATTTTCGATAATGCATCTTATTATTTAATAATGGGTCTTAAGAAACAAGCAGTAGAAGATTTATCTAAATTAATTGATTTAAATGAAAATGAAAAAGAGAGTATTAAGACTTATAGTCAAGGTGAAGCATTATTTGTATGTGGTAATAGACGTATGAGAATAAATGTTATACTTACTCCAGAGGAATTAGATTCATTTGGTAGTGGTGGAGGACTATAGTAGAGGTGATTTAAATGCACAAAAATAGTTGCAAATTTATACTAAAAACAATGATAATACCATTATCATTCTTTTTAGTTATATTTTTTGGATTTAGTATAAATACTGATGCTGCATATTTTAAATATAAAGATTTTAATTGGGAAGAATTTGCTAAAGATAATGAAAATTATTGGGGAAGATATTGTGATAAGGATGATACCAAATGCAAAAATAGTATCATATCTACGCAAAAAAAGTTTTATACTAGATTATATAAAATACTTGCTAGTTATGAAAAAAACGGCTTATTTATTGATGATTTACCAATAATTCTTACAGTATATTATGGATATATGCCTGATAGATTTAATGATAAAGGATATCTTGGTGAATATTTTTATGAAGATGATGATGTAAGTAATTATTTTGCTTCATTTGTTCAATTAATTAGAGATATGTTTGGTTTAATTGATGAAAAAGATACTGTAAAACTATTAGTTAATGCAATGACTGGTTATGAAAGAACTTGTTATGGTCAAACTGAAGCTAAACCAGTTTGTTATGATGAGGATAGTAATTCCCAAGGAGACTCAGATAGAAGAGCTCCTGAGAGTGGATGCTATGCTTGTGGTAATACTAGTGGGTATAAGTGTTCTTATTTTGCTGCAGGAAAAGTACTTGGATCTGATTGTGGAAGTTCCCCTGTTTCTGATTCAGTTTGTGTTCAGCAAGGAGCTTATTGTGCAAAACCAGAAGAAGCTAGCAAAGCTGCATTTGATCCAACTATTAATGAAGATATAATTAAAGGTGAAGAATGTAAAGATTTAAGATATGAATGTAAAGAGGGCTTCTTAGATGAATCTGGGGATAAACCCATGTGTAATACAGCACTTCATAAGGAAGGTTTAGCTTTCTATGAGGTTATTATGGACCAAACTGGACGTGATGAATTTATGGGCATTAGAAATACTAAACCAGATAGATGTGAAGAAATATCTTCGGCAGCCGGTTATTCTTATTTTAAATCTAGTACAGATATGGAAAAGAAAGTATTGGAATATGCTTATTGGACTTTTTTAAAAAATAGTACATTTTTTGATAAAAGAGAATATTTACAATATCGTTATCTTGACATTTTAAATAAGACTGGTCATTCTAGTATGACTCAGTTAACTCCAAAAGAATATGAAAAATACGATACCGAGATAAAAGCTGTACGCCAAAAAATAATTGATGGAATTCAAAGTATCTTAAGAACGTATGGTAGAACTCCTGCTAGGCCAGAAACTATTGAATATATTGCCGTAAACGATAATAATTATGATCCTAATTATTCTGGTGGACCAGCAAGAATGTGGTGGCCAATTGGTAGTGAAAAAGAAACTGAAGTTGATGGTAAACTATTTGCAAGCGATATGCCACAAAGCTCTGCTATTACAAGTCACTTTGGTCCAAGAGATGATCCTTTTGGTGGTGGAACTGTTTCTGGGCATGGTGCTTTGGATATAGGCGCTACGCAGAATATTGGAGATAGAAGTATTATTGCTGCCGAAGGCGGAGTAGTTACAATTGCCTCTGATGGATGTCGTGATGGCGTTGGTGATTACAATTGCGGTGGAGGTTATGGAAACTGGATAGAAGTTAGACATGATGATGGAGTAAAAACCAGATACGCCCATTTACAGCAAGGTTCAATTATTGTTCATGTTGGAGATAGAGTTGAACAAGGTCAAATAATGGCGAGAATTGGTAATAGTGGTTCAAGTACAGGACCGCATTTACATTTTGAGGTTAGAATAGGTGAAACAAGGGTTGATCCTGAGGATGGGTATGTTAATATTAATAATCCTAGGCCTGGTGAGGACGGATATCCTGTTGGTAGTGGTTCTGGGGATCTTGCAGCGATGCTAAGATTGTTCGAAGGACATACTCCAATTGTTGGAAATAGTTATAAGGTTACAGACGAAGATGGTGCTGGTGCTGATCCACCTACTGTTGGGATAGGTGTTACATTAATACATAATTATCAGTCATTTGCTCAATTTGGGTTTGATTTATCTCGTTGTGGTTCTCCAAATGATAGTTTTGCAGGATGTGTAGGTACTCTTATTCCTATGGAAATAGTTGATAGAGTTAAGGATCGTGAACTCGAAAGTCTATCTTCTTGTATAAAAGGTTATTTATCTCAAAACGGAATATCGTTAACTGCATCTTATCAAATGGATGCATTAGTACATTTAGGTTATAATGCGGGATGCAGTGGTGCCATGAATTCTTTTGTTCCTGCATATAAACAGTATGGTTCGAGTATTAATTTGTGTCAATATTGGTGGGATAGTGCCATTGTCAATTGGGGTACTATATTTGAAACAGGACATCAAACCCGTAGAAGAAATGAATGTGATTTATTTGTAAAAGGAAGGTATAATACTGGTCCAGATAATACTGCATTTTTACCATTATATCCTGGACGTTCGAGTTATTTAGGAAGATAATATGAAAAAATTAGATAAAAAGGAATATATATTAATTGGTATTTTTGTTTTAATCGTTGCCCTTGTTATCTTTTTAGTAAGAGGTAACCATAAGAATGACCAATTTGTTAATAATGATGATAATCAAAAAAGTAGTAAATATGGTTCTGTAACTGTACCTTCAACATTTTTTACTGTTCAAGGATGTGCAGAAAAATATATAAATACTGTTTCAAGTAAAAATAAAGATAATATTTTAATTTTATTGAATGATAAATATAAAAATAAAAACAGTATTAATGCAGATAATGTTTTAAGTGTAGTTGACGATTTAGAAGGTACTTATTCATTTAAAGCAAAAAAAATGTATCAAGAAAGGATTAATAAAAATCAAACTAAATATTATTTATATGGTAAACTTATAAAAAATATATTTAATGAAATTGATGAAGGTAAGGATTATTATTTAATTGTAGATATTTATAACGATAGTTATACGTTTGATGTTACTCCTTATGATGGTAAGATTTTTAGGGAGGCAAAATGAAAGAATATATAAAAAATAATTATAAAACATTAATTTTGTGTTTAGTATTTATAAGTATTTGTTTGATTATTTATTTTATTAATACTGATTCAAATACGGGTAATATTTATTCTGGAAAAACTATTGACGTTAAAAAAGAAAAATATGGTATTAATGAAGTAGTTCCTATTTACGTTAGTGAAGAAGATCTTATGAAGATGTATTTAGCTGAGTATGTCAATTTATTATATACTGATATTGATAAAGCTTATTCTATGTTATATTCTACTGATAAGGAATATAAGTTTCCAAGTATTGATATTTTTAAGGGATATATTGATAAGCGAAAAAATGAAAGTTTCTTGAGAGCTAAGGTAAAAAAATATGCTGTTATAAAGTATAATAATCATAAAGCTTATTCTGTTATTGATTTAGATCTTAATACATTTATTTTTATTGAAAATGGTGTTATGGATTATAAAGTAGTAATTCAGTAAT
Source organism: uncultured Erysipelotrichaceae bacterium (assembly GCA_902766545.1). Classification (GTDB taxonomy): domain Bacteria; phylum Bacillota_I; class Bacilli_A; order RF39; family UBA660; genus CAG-533. The sequence continues at coordinate 8,627 of CACXEC010000094.1, forward strand.
TTAATTAGTAAAGGAGGTATTTATTGTGAGTAATACAGATATTATAAAAAAAGCTATTGAAGTTGGAATTGATCCAACAGTTGATACACAAGGAAATATTAGTGATGACTCTGTGGAATCAATGATGGGAAATGTTGCTGAACAGTTGGGATTTAATCGAGATAGTTATAATCCGGAAGATATAGCAAATGCTTTATCTGAAATGGAAAATGCAACCCCTAACGAAAATGGAGTAGAGAATAATAATGAAATGCCTCCTTCTCAAGGATCTGCTTTTGGCTATAGAGGCAGTCGTATTCGTGATTATAGTGATGAATCAGGGATAGGTGTTCCTGGAAGTATGGGAATGCATGGACCTATTAGACATCCGATGGGAATAGTTAGTCCTAATGGTTTTGATGAAGATGAGGAAGATTTTAGTAATGGGAATAATGAATCTGAAAATGGTAATAATCCAGATGAGTCACGAGATTCTTCAGGGGATGAAAGAGAAAAGTCTAGTGAATTAGATATGCTTAAGAAAAAAGAAGGAACTGAAGAAGATCCAGACTCTGAAAAGATTGATAATAGTAAAAAAGCAGATGATAAAAAGCTAAATTTAAAGAGAATTAAAACTATTTTGATTCTATTGTTAAAAATAGGTGGTGTAGTATTAATCTTTGGTGCTTTTATGTTCTTAATATTTTTAATAATTGCTGTTTTTAAAGAGGGTGGAAAAGCAAGTATGACTGAAACACCTCATTCTAGTCACGCTGGTTTTCATGAACAAATTTCTGGGGATGATTCTGGAACTGTTCCCGATCCAGCACCGGCTCCTGTTGGTGATTTTCAAACTGGGTTTTGTAACGGAAATTTCCAAAAATATGTCCAAGGTGATTCACGATGGTCTGGAATAATGTACTCTTCTGTGGGAGATCCAAAACAAACGATTGGCACTTCTGGATGTGGTCCAACTTCTATGGCGATGATATTAACGTATTATTTAGGACGAAGTGTTACGCCGGTTGAAACGGCAAATTATTCTGTAAAATATGGTTTTAGGACGGTAGATAACGGTACAGATTGGGGCTTTTTTGACGCTATTGCACATCATTATGGTCTTCATGGAGAACAAACATCTCTTTCGAGAGACAATATTATTCAAAACTTGAGTAATTGTATTATGATGATTGCTTCAGTTGACACTGGGGCTCAGTTTGCAGGGAGAGGATCTTTTTCTCAAACTGGTAATGGACATTTTATTGTTTTGAAAGGCATTAATTCTAACAATCAGGTTCAAGTTGCTAATCCTGGTAATAGTTTAGGAATAGAAACTTTTCCTGTTGAAACAATTGTTAATGAGGGTGGTGCAATATGGCGATTCTCAAAATGAAAAAAATAATTATTGTATTGTTAATTGCATTTTTATTGACTGGTTGTCATGCAAATTATAATTTAGATATAAATGATAATGTTGTATTAGAGGACTTCAATGCATTAGCAAGTAAAGATGAAATTTCTAGTAATGATGCTGTAAAAAGATCAATTGATATTATTTATGATGGCTTTTTAAGCAATGAAACTTCTGAAGAGAGTATAAGTTATAAATATAATAAAAAATCATTTATTAAAATTGATAATGACTCTTCGTATGGATTTAGTTATAAAGATCAATATAATATAGATGATTATTATACTTCTTCACCTTTTCTTAATAGATGTTATTCAGATGTAGATGTTGAAACTGAAGATAATAAGATGAGTATTAATACTTCTAGTATATTTAATTGTTTTGATACTTATAAATGGTTAGATGAGGTTAATATTAATTTAAAGACTAAGTATTATGTTTTATCTAATAATGCTGATAGGGTTGATGGTTATACGTATACTTGGGTTATTAATCGAAATAATTATAGAAATAAGATTATAAGTGTTAATATTGATTTAAGTAGTAAATCTCAGTTTACTTTAAATAGTGAACAGTCTAATAAAGTATTTAGTACTGCTTTAATTATTATTGGTGCTGTAGTATTAGTTGGTGGGTGTTTTGTTGGTATTAAAGTTTTTAAGTCAAATAGATGAAATTTAGTCTCTTTTTGAGGCTTTTTTTAATGTAAATTTTATTTATATTTATTAATTATTATGTTATAATGTTATTCGTAAAGGAGTGTTTTTATGAGATTTAGGGTTACTGCTAAGGATTTAACAATGTTTATTATTTTTTGTATTTTTTTACTTATTTTATCTTCTTTAGCTGTATTAAATGTATCTTCGTTACTTAATTCGGCTGAATTCTTTGGTTTGAATTTTTTTGCTGGTTTCTTACCTCCTTATTTAGTACCAACTTTGGTTTTATTTATTTCGGTTATTGTAGCAGTCTTTATGAGTGTTAAATCATATATTTTTGAAAGAGAAAAAGGCTCTAAAGGTTTGGGATTTGACTTTAAAGAAAAGGATGAAAAGGGATATAGTAGATGGCTTACTGCTAAAGAAATGAAGAATGCTCCTGGTATAGTTAAAGTTCCAATTAAGGCTGAAACGGCTGATGGAGCAGGTATTGTTGTTATTAATGATGGTAAAACAATGTATGTTGATAATGAGCATCATCATACTTTGGTAGTAGGACAAACTGGTTCTGGTAAAACTACGGCTTTAGTAGACCCTTTAATTTATAGCTTATCTAAAAAGGGTGAAAGTATGGTTTTAACTGATCCTAAGGGGGAGATTTATCGTAATCACTCTGAAATGTTAAGGGCTAAAGGTTATAATATTATTGTATTAAACTTTCGTAATCCAGAGTTGGGTAATTCATGGAATCCATTAACCTTACCTTATAGATTATATAAAGAAGGCAATACGGATAAAGCTACAGAGCTTTTAGATGATGTAGCTTTAAATATTTTGTATGATCCAGAAAATAAAAATGATCCATTCTGGGAAAAATCAGCTGCTGACTATTTTTCTGGTCTTGCATTGGGTTTATTTGAGGATGCTAAAGAAGAACAAATTAATTTAAATTCTATAAACTATATGGCTACCGTAGGAGAAGAAGCTTACGCAGCTGGTAATTATATAAAAGAATATTTTACTTTAAAGGGTGAACAATCAAATGCATATGTTTTTGCTTCTAATACGATAAATGCTCCACAAGATACTAAAGGTAGTATTTTATCTGTATTTAGACAAAAAATTAGACTTTTTGCATCTCGTGAACAATTATCTGAAATGCTTTCTTATAGTAATTTTAATATGAAGGATATTGGCAATGAGAAGACTGCTGTATTTATGATTATTCATGATGAGAAAACTACTTATCATGCACTTGCTACTATTTTTATTAAGCAATGTTATGAAACTTTAATTGATGTAGCTCAGCATGAGACAAATGGTAGACTTAAATATCGTACGAATTTTATTTTAGATGAGTTTGCTAATATGCCGCCACTTAAAGATGTTACTACAATGGTTACTGCTGCTAGATCTAGATCTATTAGATTTACATTTATTATTCAAAACTTTGCTCAATTAAATGATGTATATGGTAAAGAAAATGCAGAAACTATTCGAAGCAACTGTGGTAATTTAATATATTTGTTAACTACTGAATATGCAGCTTTGGAAGAAATTAGTAAATTATGTGGTGAAGTTAAATCTAAAGAAAAAGATAAGACCGCATCAACTCCTTTAATTACGGTAAGTGATTTACAAAAGCTTCAAATGAATGAGGTTATTATTTTACATAGTCGTTTAAATCCTTTTAGAACTAAATTAAAACCAAGTTATGAAATAGATTGGGGGACATCTGGATTTGGTAAAGGAGAGCTTGCAGCTAGAGAAAAACGTCCAGTTGAGTTATTTGATCTTAGGGATTTTGTTAAGGTAAAAAAGAGAAATAAATTATATGAAGCTTTAGATGGTGGCTTTAATAAAAAAGAAGATGAAAAAAGTAATTTAGCAGAATCTACTAATGCTTCATCTAGTATGAATAGTTTTATGCCTAATTTTGATTTTAATGATAAGGCAATCAGTATTGATGAAGATAATGATTCAAAAAATGATGATTTATCATTTAATTCTTCATTTACTTCACAAAATAGTGTTAACTCATTTAATCCGATGAATCCAATGAATACGACTAGTTCTAATGGTTTAATGAATTCAATGAATTCATTAAATGAAGATCAAAGTCGAGGCGATGCACCAGTTTTTGAGTCATTATTTAACTCTGATGAAAAACTTGAGGATATGGGTGATATCGAATCAGAATCTTTAAATAAAGGCGATGATAATAAACATGATTATGACATTTTAGATAATAAAGATAATAATTTAGATAAAACTAATTTTGATATTGATAGTATAGTTAAAAGAATAGATGCTAAAATTGCTGAATTGGAGGAAAAAGAAAAAAATGAATCTTCTAATGTAAATAATCTATTTACTCCTGAAACTGATAATAAATTAGTTACTGATGATTTAATTAAATCTGATGCAAATGATGATTATGATAAATTAGATAATACTATTGTTGAAAGATTTGATGATTTTATGAAGGAAGACGATGATAATTCTAATACAGAACCAGTTATTAATGTAGATAACGATAGTGTAGTTGTAAGTGATGTAACAGATGATGAATATTTAGATGATTTCTTTGATTCGGATAATTAAGAATTGATATTTTAAAAGATATTTAGTAAAATATGATTAGAAAGGTATGATTGTATTATGTCAAAAACTGTAAAAACTTTTGTTAGTGTTGGTGCCGTAGTGGCAATAGTTTTAACGACGATTGGAATAAGTTACTCACATCTTACAGAAAACTTATCTGGAGGCAGTGGATATGTTAGTGAAATAAACACAAAAAACGGGAAAATAGAGGCTGCTTTTTCAGGAGGCAATACAATTGAAATATCTAAAGTATCAGCTGGTAGTGAAGAAGTATATGCTAAAACTTTTAGTGTTAAAGGAACTAATATTAATGAAAATAATTTAAATTATAGATTAAATTTAGTTATTGATGAAAACACTTATAGTAATATGTCTTTTTCTTTAACAGGATATAACCCTATTAGTAACGGAGTTATTTTACCTAATATTAATAATTATGCATTAAAACTTGGGCCTAATAATATTCCACTTGGAAATGGATATTTTGTTAATGCTAATAGTGTTGTTCATACATTTACAATTAAGTTTTATTTAAATGCAAATGAAAGTGGAAAATTAAAAGCTCATATTGAAGCGTTGGAGGGATAATTTTATTATCTCTTTTTTGTTTTCTATAATAAAATATACTATGAAAACAATTAAGAAGAAAGATTATGATGGTAGAGGAGTATTTATTAATTTAGAAACAGCATTTAAGCCATATGAAAATCTACTTAATAATCATTATAAATATTTAGATAAAAGTAAAAAGTATTTCTTTTATTGTAATAGTGGAAAAAAGGCTAAAAAAGTAGCTTTAATTTTAGAGGCCTATGGTTATGATACTACTTTAGTAGTTGATTAATGATTTTATTTACAAAAGGTCTTTAAAAAAAACAATTATTTTAATATAATATGGTTATGGGAATATTACAAATAATTGATACATTTATTACTGATTTATTAAATAGTTTAGGTGCTTTAGCGCCTATTTTAGCGTGTTTATTAATGATGGTTGAGTCAATGCTTCCAATTATGCCTTTAGCGGTTTTTATTACAGTTAATTTTTATTATTTTGGAACGGTTCCTGGCTTTTTAATTAGTTGGATTTTGACGAGTTTTGGCTGCTATTTATCTTTTAGATTATGTCGAACAAAACTTAAGAAATATTTTGATAATATGATGAATAAAAAGGAACATAAGAAATTAAAAAAAATGATGAAGGTTATAAATGACTTGCGTTTAGAGCAATTGGCTCTTTTAATTGCGATTCCATTTACGCCAGCATTTATAGTTAATATTGCTGCTGGTTTATCTAATATGGATGATAAAAAATTTATTGTATCAATTGTTATTGGTAAAATATTTATGGTTTATTTTTGGGGATTTATTGGTACAAGTCTTTTAGATAGCCTTAAAGATCCAAGTGTTTTAATAAAGATAGCAGTTGCTTTGTTATTGGAATTTGCTTTAAGTAAAATTATTAATAAAAAGTTTAGATTGGAGTAGTTATGTTAGATTATATTATTATTGGGTTATTGGTAGCAATAATTGTTTTACTTATAATTATATTAATTAAAAAAAATAGTAATGATGATATTCTTCTTAAATTAGGAAAGTTTGAAACTGAAATTATTAAATCTTTAGGTGATTTTAAATATGATTTTAGTAAAGATATTGAAAAAGATTTTAAAGAAACTAATAACGTTTTAGAAAAAAGAATTATGCTTTTAAATGAGAAAGTAAATGAAAGACTGGATTCTAATTTTGAAAAAACTAATAAAACTTTTATGAGTGTTTTAGAACGTATAAGTAAAATTGATGAAGCTCAGAAGAAGATTGATGGTTTATCTAATGATATTATATCTTTGCAATCTGTATTAACTGATAAAAAAACTAGGGGGATTTTCGGTGAAACTAGTTTAGGATATATTTTAAATAGTGTTTTTGGAATTAATGATAAGATTTATAGGGAACAGTATACTTTATCTAATGGTACAATTGCGGATGCAATTCTTTTTGCACCTGAACCTTTAGGTACTATAGCAATCGATTCAAAATTTCCTTTAGAGCATTATGAAATTATGACGGATAGAAAAAAAGAAAAAAGTGAAAGAGAAGCTGCTAGTAAAGCATTTAAAGCTGATGTTAAAAGACATATTGATGCAATAAAGAATAAATATGTAATACCTGGAGAAACTGCTAATGAAGCTATAATGTTTTTACCCGCTGAAGCTATTTTTGCAGAGATTAATGCTTATCATCCTGATTTAGTTGAGTATTCATATAAATCTAAAGTATGGATTTGTTCGCCAACTACTTTAATGAGTACTTTAACAATTATTAGTATGATCTTAAAGAATATGGAAAGAGATAAATATGCTAAAGTTATCCATGATGAATTAAATAAGCTTGGAATAGAATTTAATAGATATAAGGAAAGATGGGATAAATTATCTAGAAGTATAAATAGTGTTTCAAAAGATGTAGAGGAAATACACACGACTACAGATAAAATAACTAAAAGATTTGCATCGATTAGTAATGTTAATATTGCTATTGAGGATAAAGATGATGATGATAAGTAATTATCAGAAAAATGGTATTATTGGTATAGATTATCTTATTAAATATATTAGAAAGAGAGAAAAAAAGTATTTGCATCTTGCCAATCAATACAAAAATGAAATTCGTTTTTGGACATTAATAACTCTTTTTCAAAATAATCATGAGTTAATATTTGACAGTGTTGATTTATCTACATTAAAGGATCTTTTTGAAATGAAAAAGATTCTTAAGGCCAAAAGCAATTTATTATATGATGATGCAACTTATTATGATTATGGTCTTGGAATAGTTACTAATAGTAAGTTAGATTATATTAGTCAATTTAGGATAATTAGAAATTCTATAGCTCATAATAATTTTTTCATCAATGATGATGGGACGCTTACGATAAATATGCCAAATTACGAGGCTGTAATCGATATTAAATGGTTAGAGGCGACTATAATGTGTTGCTTAAGTACTAGAAATTATCAGTTTAGATCTGGTCTTCATGATTCTTTTTTAATAACCTTAAACAGGGATGATGAAGCATCAAAAGAAAAATTTTTAATGGCTATTGATGATAAATCTATTGGGACAATTAAAATATCCTTAGACACTAACAGTATAAAAAAAGTTTGCGATGTAATGATGATTAAGGAAGGAAACTATACTTTTCATGACATATATAACTATATAAGGGATATTATTCAGCTAAGAGTTAATGAAGTGGCTAAAGATAAAAATGATATAGCCGTGTATGAATATTTAAGTATTATTAAAAAAGTTATTGAGGATTTAAATAAACAATATAGTGGAGCTTTAACTATTGCATATGTTCCATTTACTAGAAATTTTAGTTTTGACTTGATAGATATGGAAGAATTTGGTGAACTTGAAAGATATAGAGATCAAGCGGAGGTTTTATTAAATCATTATAAGAGGGAAATGTTTCCAGAGCTTGAGAATACCCTTGCTTTTAAATATATTTGTGATGTTCTTACGTTGGTTTCAACGAATAATGAGCTAACTCCAATTTATGAATTGTATTTGACTGATGCATATAGTCTATTAATAAAATCATTAGGTAATTTAACATTTAATTCCTTAGTAAGTAATATGGAAGGTTATAAGACTATAAGTAGTAGGATATTTAATCGTTATAAATCTTTGTTTAGTTATGACTTTGGACATGCTAAAAATCATTATAAAGAAATTATTAAAAAGCTTAAAAATGCTTTATCTGATGCTAGAAAAAATGGATTTCCTTTTGAAAGATTTAAGGAACTTAAAAAGTATGAATATTTAATTAGTTCTTTAGAAGAAAAAATTAGGTTAATTAGTAGTGGAGCTAATCCAGAAGTTTTTATAAATCAACTTAGAAATATTTTTACTCATGGATATTGTCATGCAGGTAAGGATAGTATTAAAATTTATGATATAAAACCCGATACTCATTATTTTAAATATAGTAAAGATAAAAAATCTTGGGAGGAAAAAAATATTTCTGGTTCGGTAATATTTAATGCTGAAATTACATATGAAGTTTTCATGCAAATTATTAGAGGTATTTGTGATGAATATGATATACGATTAGATGATTCAAGTTTTAATAAGAGTGTCAAGAAGAGCTAATGATTTGTATGGTATAAAAGAAATACTTAAAAAGTATTTCTTTTTATGTTATAATAATTATTATAAAGGTGGTAGTTTAATGGAGTTTATTGAGCTTAAAGATGTATATAAAGTTTATAAAAATGGTGTTACTGGTTTAGCTGGTGTAAACTTAAAAATTAAAAAGAAAGATTTTGTTTTCATTATTGGTCATACTGCTAGTGGTAAAAGTACTTTAATTAAATTACTATACCGTGAAGAAAGACCTACTAAAGGAAATGTTTCTGTTGGTGGAATAGATGTTGCTAGACTTAGAAATAGTAAAGTATATAAATTAAGAAGAAAAATTGGAATTGTATTTCAAGATTATAAATTACTTCCTAAATTAACAGTATATGAAAATGTTGCATACCCACTAGATAGTTATGGTATTTCTAGTAAAGAAATTAGACCTAAAGTACTAGCTGCTTTAGAACAGGTTGGTTTATCTGATAAAACTCGTAGTTTTCCTCATGAACTTTCTGGTGGAGAACAGCAAAGAGTTTGCATTGCTAGAGCTATTGCTAATAATCCTAAATTATTATTATGTGATGAACCTACTGGTAATTTAGATCCAGATACTTCTAAAGAAATAATGGATGTAATTGAGAAAATCAATAAAGAGTTGGGTACTACTGTAGTAATGGCTACTCATGATAAAGATATTGTAAATCGTATGAAAAAAAGAGTAGTTGTTATTAAAGATGGTTTAGTTGATGGTGATTATTTGAAGGGAAGTTATAAAGTAAATGAAAGTGATTAGAATACTTGGAAAAAGTTTTATTAATGCTTGTAAAAGTTTAGTTCGTAATTTAAGTTTATCCTTAGCTTCTATTACTTGTACAATTATAACTTTAATATTAGTTTCAATAGGATTATTGATATCTTATAATATTAGAGAAATTACTAAAAATATTGAAAAAGAACTTACAGTTGTAATTTTTATGACAAAGGATGCTACTAGTGAAGAAGTAATTAAAACTAAAAGTGACTTAGAAAAGATTGATAATGTAGAAAAAGTAATATTTACTTCCAAAGATGATGTTAAAGATAGATTTAAAAATGATGAAAAATGGACTAGTATTATTAGTACTTTAAATGAAGATGATAATCCTTTTCAAGATTCTTTTGAAGTTGTAGTTAAAAATGTACGTGATATCAATGAAACGGTTACGACAATAAAGAATATGGATAAAATTGATACTGTCAAGTATGGTGAAAATTCAGTTAATGAAATAGTTAGTATTTTTGATACCATTAAAACTGGTACGATTGTGCTTGTTGGTGGTTTAGTATTAGTTACAGCATTTTTAATAACTAATACCATTAAAATAACGATATTTAGTAGAAGAAAAGAAATTGATATTATGCGTTTAGTTGGTACTAGTAATACTGTTATTAAACTTCCATATTTAACTGAAGGATTATTAATTGGAATATTAGGATCTATTATTCCAATACTATTTACAATATTTGGATATACTTTAATATATAGTAAGTTCTCTTCCATGACTGTATCTAATATAATTGGAGTTATAACTTTAGCAAGTCCAGAAGGCATTATTTATATAGCATCATTATTTTTATTAATGCTTGGAGCATTAACTGGTATGTTTGCTAGTGGTATAGCAGTTAGAAAGTATTTGAAAGTATGAGAAAAAAGTGTTTTATATCATTTATTATTATATCAATATTTTTATTAGGCATTATTAATGTTAATGCGGCAAGTAAAGCTAAAACTCTTTCTGAACTTCGCAAGGAATTACAAACTTTAAAAGATAAAAAATCATCTGCAGAATATAAGAAGACTAGAACTAAAAATCAAATTAGTACAGCTAAAAATGATATTGAATCTTCTAAAAAAGCAATTGAAAAGGGACAAGAACAAATTTTAGTTGCTGAAGAGCAAATTAAAAATTTAAATTTAGAAATTGGAGTTTCTAAAGATAAGATGCTAGTGTTAATGAATAACTATCAAAAGTTTGAAGGAGATAATGTTTATTTAGAGTATTTATTTGAATCAACTAGTTATGCTGATTTTATATATCGTTATACGATTATTAAACAGCTTGCTGATTATAATGAAGAACAAATTAGTAAGATGCAGGATAATATAGTTTCAAATGAAGAACTAAAAAAAGATTTGGAAGCTAAGGAAATTGAACTTAATAATAATATTAATAAATTAGAAAAAAGTTTAGATTCTTTAGGTAGTCAGTTAGATGAACTTGCTGAAGAAACTATGGATATTCAAGATGAAATAAATTCTACCCAAGAATTAATTAATTATTATGTTAAAATGGGGTGTGGTGAAAAAGAAGATCTTGAAGCGTGTGTAAGAGTTAAAGGTGATACAAGATTTAGTAAGCCTTTAACTAAAGGAACAATAACTAGTTATTATGGTTATCGTATAAATCCAGTGTCTGGAAAATATAAGTTCCATACTGGCACTGATATAGGTGGTAATAAGGAAGGAACGAATGTTTATTCAACTGCTAATGGTATGGTTGGTAAGATTATTAGAAAGGCATCTTGTGGTGGTAATCAAGTATATATTTATCATACAATAAATGGAAAACAGTATACATCTGGGTACATGCATCTTTTAACAATAAATGTTAGTGTAGGTGATAGTGTTACTAGTAATACAGTAATTGGTACCGTTGGAGGAGGAAGACAAACAAGTAGTTATGATGGATGCTCAACGGGAGCTCACCTTCACTTTATGCTTGCAGATGGCTGGTATGGAAAAACATATGTTAACTGGTCTACTTTTGTAGCTAAAACTATGGATGCTAAGAAAGTTTTAAATTTACCAAGTAAAAATACCTGGTGGTATTCAAGATAAAATATATAAATATCGAAATTCTCATATAATTTTAATGAGAATTTTGTTATGATAAAGATGTGATTAATATGGAAAAAATTAAAGTTATATTTATGGGGACACCTGAATTTAGTGTTCCTATTGTAAAAGAGATTAGTAAAATTGTAAATTTGGTTTTAGTGGTTACATCTCCTGATGCCTATGTAGGGCGGAAGAAAGTTTTGACTCCATGTGCTGTTAAACAGTGGGCATTAGATAATAATATCGATGCTTTTTCTCCAGATAAATTAAAAAATGATTATGAAATAATTAAAACCTTAAATCCAGATTTAATTATTACTTGTGCCTATGGTCAAATTGTTCCAGAAGAGGTACTAAATATTCCTCGTCTTGGATGTATTAATATTCATGCGTCCTTACTTCCTAAGTATCGTGGTGCATCTCCAATTCAAAGTGTTATATTAAATGGAGAAAAAGAAACTGGTATAACTTTAATGTATATGGATAAACATTTAGATACAGGAGATATTATCTGTAAAAGTAAGATTTCCATTTTAGATAATGATAATTATGCGACATTATCCGATAAATTGAGTAATTTAGGTGCTAAATTGATAGTAGATACTTTACCTGATATTATTGCAGGAAAGAACGATAGAATTCCACAAAATAATGCTGAAGCTACTTATGTAGGTCTAATCAAAAGGGAAGATGAGCATATTAATTTTAATGATACTGCCTTAAATATACATAATAAAATAAGAGCTTTTAGTCCCAGTCCTTATGCTAATTTTATTTTAGATGATAAAGAATATAAAGTAGTTGAAGCTTATCCAATTGAAATAGATGCTAAAGATGCTGATAAAGCTCCTGGCACGATAATAAGTGAAACTAAAAATTCCATTATTATTAAAGCTCTGGATGAAGGAATTATGATTATAAAGTTAAAACCTGTTGGTAAAAATGTTATGAACGTTTCTGATTTTAAAAATGGATATCAAAAAAATTTGATAGGGAGAGTATTAGAATGAACAAGGATAAAAAAGATAAAATTACTTTTAAAGATTTATGGCGTAATCCTTTTTACAACTCATTATTTAAACTTGCTTTATGGGGACTTTTCTTTTTATTTATATTTGTCATTGTATCTATTGGTAGTTTAAAAATCAGCCATTATGATTCTAAAGATAAAGATAATAAAGAAATAAAAAAAGTTACATTTACTCAAATGAAAAATAACTTATTAAATAATTCAAGTAATATAGTTTACACTATTGGTAATTTTTATATAACGGGATTAGTAAATGATAATGTTTTAGAGGCTACTGTTGAAACTGATACTGATGAAATATATAAAATTAAGTATGATGGGGAAAACTTATATCAGATAAAGAAGTCCAATGAGGAAATTAATAATGAATTACTTGGTAATATTAATTTAAATTATTTGCTTCCAAGTAAAGTATTTAAAATTACTGAAGATCCTCTAGTTATACTAGAAAAAAGTCCAGATGAAAAAACTTATAATTATAATTTAGATAATTTAAGAATAGCTGTTACGATAGGTGAAACTCGAATTGATGAAATAAATATTATTGAAAATGATATTAATTATAATTTGAAATTCATTATAAAAGATCAAGATGCTGATAAATAAACAATTTGCATAATGTATGAATACCATGTTAAAATGTAAGTGAAGAGGTAATCATGAAGAAAATAAAAGCTAAGATTGTTGTAAATCTTATTACATTTATTAGAGTAATAGGAACGTTTTTAATTCCTTTTGTTAATAATTATTTAAGTCCGCAGCAATTCATTATATATATTGCTTTAATATTTATGACTGATACATTAGATGGTATGCTTGCCAGATTGTTTAAAGTTTGTACTTTATTTGGAGCAATACTTGATAGTGCTGCTGATAAACTATTTGGAATAGCAACTCTATTAGTTTTAGCAAGAGTTTATCCCATAATGTATTTGCTTGTAATACTAGAAATTGTAATATTACTTATTAATACAATAAGTGGTTCTAAAGGAGCTAATAGTAAATCATCTAAAATAGGTAAATGTAAAACTTGGATTTTAGCTATTGCTATAGTACTTGGTTATATTACAGTTTATTCTAAAAGTTTTATTACAATAATTGAAAATAAATCTTTAATTGGTCGAAGGCTTTATAACACATTAGTATTTATATTGAATAATCAAAAAATATTTATTTCAACAATAGCTATTGTAACTTTTATTTTTAGTTTGATAGTTGCGATTGATTATTATTTAAGAAATCATAAAGAAGTTATAAAAAACAAGATTAATACTAAAAAGATTCGGGTAAAACAAGGTAAAGAATTATTAATTGCTTTGTTCGACGAAGAGTTTTATGAAAAGACAAAAAATGAACCATTAATATATCGTTTAGGTAGGGAGGTAAATTAATGAAAAGTGAAAAGTTAAAAGATAATAAATATTTTCAAATTGGACTTACAGCATTTTTAGTAATTGCTGCTAGTATTATTACTGTTTTTATTGTATTTAAGATTAATGAGGTTGGAGTATTTTTTAGGAAAATACTAGCTCTATTTATTCCATTCATAGTGGGATTTATATTTGCCTATTTACTAAATCCAGTTGTTAAGTTTTTTAAGAAAAATATTGTTGGTAAATGGATTAAAGGTAATGATAAGGCAGTTAATAATTTAAGTATTTTGATTACATGTCTAATATTTGTTTTTATACTTATACTTTTATTTAGTATTATTATTCCAGATTTATTAAGGAGTATAGAGGCACTTTTAATAAATCTGCCATCATATTTTGAAAAAATAAAAGATTATTTACTTAAAAAATTTAGTTCAGCCGATTCTCAAAGTTTTGTTGAAAATAATTATGCAGCTATTAATGAATATATTAATAATGTTATTAATAAGTCTATTTTACCTAAGGTAGAACTATGGCTTACAACTTTATCTAGTGGTGTTGTTGGGGCTGTAAAAACGGTTTTTGATATTTTTCTTGGTTTTGTAATTGCAATTTATTATTTAATTGATAAAGATAATTTTATTGCCGGTACTAAGAGAATAGTTTATTGTATATTTCCAATTAAAATATCCAATAAGATAATGGAGAATACTAGACATACTAATGAAATATTTTCTAATTTCATAATGGGTAAAATATTAGATTCACTTATAATTGGTTTTATTACATTTACATTTTTAGCTTTATTTGGTTTTCCATATGCACTTTTAATTGGTGTTATTGTAGGAGTTACAAATATTATTCCATATTTTGGACCTTTTATTGGAGCAATACCTAGTGCACTTTTAATTCTTCTTCATGATCCGGCTAAGTGTTTAATATTTATAATATTTATAATTACTTTACAACAAATTGATGGATATTTAATTGGACCAAAATTGTGTGGTTCTAAGACTGGTTTAAAGTCTTTCTGGGTTTTAGCTTCGATTACATTTTTTGGTAATTTATTTGGTGTAGTTGGTATGCTTTTAGGAGTTCCACTATTTGCTCTTATATATGGATATTTAGATAATCGTTTAACAACAACATTAAAGAAAAAAGAATTACCTATAAAGAATGAAGATTACTTTAATTTAGAGAGAATTAATGCGCAAACTAAAAATATCGTAAAAAAGGATTAAAATATTTAATCCTTTTTTTTGAATAAATCTTTGAAATCTTCAAATTTATTGTTTGTATAATCTTCAATTATTTCTATTTTTTCATTTATATAGTCTATTTTTTCTTTATATGGTTTAATATATTTTTGATTAACATATATGTATGATGAAATTAATATTATAGCTACTATTAATGCTATACCAATTTTTGAATAAATTTTTACTTTTCTTTTTAAAACTCTTTTATTTTCGGCTCTTTCTAATACTTCAATTCTTTCAGTTAATTCTTTAATTTTTATTTCGTAATCCATATATACTCCTTATTTATAATTAAATTATACAATAAAGTTAATAATAAAACTATAATTAAATATGATATAATTATTTTAATAAGAAAAATATGGGAGTTAATTATGATTACTGATACAAAGGCAAGAGAATTAGGATTTATAGATTTTGAAGAAATGTTACTATATCAAGATATTTGTGGTGATGGTCTTTATTTAGCTGAGTTATTTGAAGAAGAAAACTTAGAAGAAATTGGTAAAGAATTCACAAAAAAAGATTATGAAAAGTATATTAAGAGTCATGGACTTGTTGAACTATTTAATAAAGTTAAAGGACTTCCTTTACTGGACAGAATGATTGAAATATATATTTATTATGCTAATGGATTCTCATTATCTAAAGAAGCAGAAAAGATTTTTTCTTTTCACTTGCAAGAGGCTAAAGAACTATACGATGGTGAAAAAGAAAAAGAATATTTAAAACAAATTGATAGGGCAAGAAATATGAAAGGTGAATACTTTCGTAAAATGCATTATATTGAAAGTGAAGTTATGTTAAGATTACCATCTGAGGAAGTTAAGTTTTATAATGCTATAAAAGAAATATCAAGTGCATTATTAGATAAGAAAGATGATAGTAAGAATAACAATGTATCATTTTCTAGCAAGTAGAATATGGTTGTTTAATTATATGTAAAAAAATAGAACAAAATGATTCTATTTTTTATTTAAAAGCAGTTATTATAGTTCTTTTTGCTAGTTTTTTATTTTATTCCCCCTGAAGACGGAACGAATCAATGTTCCGTCATTTTTTTGCTTTTATTTTCAAGGTTTTTCATAATTTATAATTTAAAAAAAATGCTTTTACATTTACTTTTACATTTCCTACTAGGAAATGTAAGACTTTTTTTAATCTAATTTATTCATCGTTTGAACTATCTCATCCATCTTATTTTTAAACAGGTGAGAGTAGGTATTTAATGTTTCATCAA